>CAYVBI010000008.1:0-29195 GCA_964448985.1 uncultured Dehalococcoidales bacterium | reverse complement strand
GAGTGCCTTCATGAGCTCAAGTTGATCGTGGACCTCATCCACCGGGGAGGCATGACCTTCATGCGCTACTCGGTCAGCGATACAGCCGAGTACGGCGATTACACACGCGGCCCGCAGATAATCAACGAGTCGGTCAAGGCTGAGATGCAGGAGATACTGGAGGAGGTGCAGAACGGGAGCTTTGCGCGCGAGTGGATACTGGAGAACCAGGCCAACCGGCCGGTTTACAACGCGCTCAAGCGGCGGGAAGCCGAGCATCAGATAGAGGTGGTAGGTAAAAAGCTGCGCGCCATGATGCCCTGGCTGAAGTAACCATCCGGGGTATAGCCGCAACAGCATTGCATTAGGACGTATCTATGAAAGGTGAACGTGTCCTTATTTTTGATACAACTCTGAGGGACGGTGAACAGGCGGCAGGCACCAGCCTCAACCCAAATGAGAAGCTGGAGATCGCCCGTCAACTCGAGAAGCTGGGCGTCGACATCATCGAGGCCGGCTTTCCCATCACATCCCAGGGCGATTTTGAGGCGGTGCGCCTGATCGCCCGCGAGCTCAGCAACACAACCATTTGTGCGCTCAGCCACGCCAATAAAGAGGCCATCGACCGGGCCTGGGAGGCTATTAAGTTTGCTAAGAAGGGACGCATCCATATCTTCCTTTCAACCTCCAGCATGCACCTGGCCTACCAGCTCAAGAAAAGCCAGGAAGATGTGCTCAAGCTGGCCGGGAGCATGGTTGCACACGCCAGGGGATACCTCGATGACATTGAGTTCACGCCCATGGATTCCACGCGAACCGATACTAAGTTTCTTTATGAGATACTGGAGGCTGTCATCGAATCGGGCGCGACGACGGTTAATATCGCCGACACCGTGGGCTATGCCACACCCGACGAGTTCGGCAGGCTGATCGAGAGCATCTTGAAGAACGTGCCCAACATCTCTAAGGCGGTGATCAGCGTCCACTGCCACAACGACCTCGGCCTGGGCGTGGCCAACAGCCTGGAGGCAATTCGTAAAGGGGCACGGCAGGTGGAATGCACCGTCAACGGCATAGGAGAAAGGGCGGGCAACGCAGCAGTGGAAGAAGTGGTGATGGCGCTCAAGACCCGCGGCGATCTATTTCACATCGCCACCAATATCGATACCGCTCAGATATATAAAACCAGCCGCATGGTCAGCGAGCTTACAGGGTTCGTAGTGCCTCAGAACAAGGCCATTGTGGGCGCCAATGCCTTCCGCCACCAGTCCGGAATCCACCAGGACGGAATCATTAAGAAGGCCGGCACCTACGAGATCATGGACCCACGGGCAGTGGGAGTTCCGTCCAGCGCTCTGGTTCTCGGTAAGCTGAGCGGCAGACATGCCTTCAAGGAACGGCTGCTTGAACTCGGCTTCTCGCTCGATGAAGCGGCACTCAGCCACGCATTCAAAGCTTTCAAAGAGCTGGCCGACAAGAAGAAAGAGGTCACCGACCGGGATATACAAGCCCTCATAGGGGAGGAGCTGCGCACGGCCACCGAGGTGTATCACCTTGAACACGTGGGCGTCAGCTGCGGCAATCACAGCATGCCGACAGCCACGGTCCGATTGACCGGGCCCAACAGGGAGGTGCTGGCGGACGCTGCCCTGGGAACCGGCCCTGTGGACGCAGTTTACAAGGCCATCAACCGCATCGTGCGCGTGCCCAATACATTGACGGAGTTCAGCGTATCATCGATAACCGAAGGCATAGATGCCCTGGGCGAGGTGCTCATCCGCATCGAGAGCGAGGGAGCCACTTATACCGGCCGCGGATCCGATACCGATATAATCGTGGCCAGCGCCAAGGCCTATATGAATGCCCTCAACCGTTTGCTGGTCAGCAAGAGGTCGCCTCGAGAGGAAGACGGGGATGAGCCCTGAACTGGAGGCCGGTCTTCGGTTGCTGCTGGCTGCCGTTCTGGGCGGAGGCATCGGGTTCCAGCGCGAGAGGGCCAGCAAGCTTGCAGGCCTGCGCACCCATATACTGATCTGCCTGGGCTCCGCGCTCTTCACCGTGGTCTCGATATTGGGATTCACCGGGAACGTGGATCCGGCCAGGATAGCCGCTGGTGTGGTCACGGGCATCGGTTTCATCGGCGCAGGTGTCATCTTTCGCGGTATGCGCGGAGACAAGGTCATGGGTATCACCACGGCAGCCAGCATCTGGGTTACGGCCGCCATCGGTATCGCAGCCGGGGCGGGTCTTTATATTATTGCTACGGCGACAGCAATTGTTACTATACTGGTCCTCATGATACCAAGGGTCAAAGGATGATAACAGGATGACACTGGCAGAGAAAATACTGGCAGCACACTCCGGCAGGGAGAGGGTCAGCCCCGGGGACTTCCTCAGCGTCAGGTGCGACCTGGTTCTTTCCAACGATATCACCGCGCCCATCGCCATCAGGGAATTCGAGCGGCTGGGCGTACCGCACGTTTTCGATCCCGCCAGGATCGTGATGGTGCCGGATCATTTCTGTCCCAACAAGGATATACAGTCCGCAACGCAGGCCAGTATGATGCGCGAGTTTGCCAGGGTACACGGCCTGATATATTTCGAGGTGGGGCAGATGGGCATCGAGCACGTCATCCTGCCTGAAAAAGGGCTTGCGCTGCCCGGGCAGGTGATTGTGGGGGCCGATTCCCATACATGCACTTACGGCGCGCTGGGCGCCTTCGCCACGGGTATGGGATCGACGGATATAGCCGTCGCCATGGCCACCGGAGAGATCTGGATGAAGGCGCCTCCCACCATTAAATTCGTTTACCACGGCAGACCGGGCAAATGGACCGGAGGCAAGGACCTCATCCTCCATACCATCGGCGATATCGGCGTGGACGGCGCGCTTTACTCGGCCATGGAGTTTCGGGGCGAAGCCATAGATAAACTCTCGATGGACGGGCGCTTCACCATGGCCAACATGGCTATCGAAGCCGGAGGCAAGGCAGGCCTTTTCCGCGTGGACCGCACGACGCTACGATACCTCAAAGGACGCGCCCGGAACAAATACAATGTTTACGAAGCCGATGTGGATGCCGAATATGCGCGCGTGATCGAATATGACGCATCCAAAATCGAGCCACAGGTGGCCTTCCCCCATCTTCCCTCAAATACACGGCCCGTCAGCCGGGCCGGACATGTCCCCATCGACCAGGCGGTCATCGGCAGCTGCACCAACGGGAGGCTGGAGGACCTACGCCTGGCGGCGCGCGTGCTCAAGGGTAGGAGGATCGATCCTCACGTGCGATGCATCATACTGCCTGGTTCACAGCAGGTCTACCTGGACGCGCTTAAAGAAGGATTGATAGAAATATTTATTAAAGCCGGCGCGGCGGTCAGCACACCCACCTGCGGCCCCTGCCTGGGCGGGTACATGGGTGTACTGGCTGCTGGAGAAAAGTGTATCTCCACCACCAACCGCAATTTCATCGGCAGGATGGGCCACGTGAAATCCGAAGTCTACCTGGCCAATCCGGCCGTTGCCGCGGCCAGCGCCGTGCTGGGCAGGATCGCCGGCCCCTGGGAATTAGAATAGATGTCGCAAAAAGGCCAGGCCCACAAATACGGCAACAACATAGATACCGATGCCATTATAGCTGCCCGCTATCTCAATATGCATGATCCTGCAGAGCTGGCTGCGCATTGCATGGAGGACATCGATCCGGACTTTCTAAAAAGGATCAAACCCGGTGACATCATCGTTGCCGAAGCAAACTTCGGCTGTGGCTCCTCGCGCGAGCATGCCCCTGTAGCCATCAAGGCCTCGGGTATATCATGTGTAATCGGCAAGAGCTTCGCACGTATCTTCTTCCGCAACGCCATCAATACCGGCTTACCCCTGCTGGAATGCGAGGAGGCGGTGGACAATATCAAACAGGGCGATATGACCGAGGTCGATCTGGCAACCGGAACGATAACCAACCTCTCCAGCGGAGTAACCTTCAGGGCAAAACCGTATCCCGGCTTCATGATGGAGATCATCGGCTCCGGCGGGCTGATCGAGTACACCAGAAAAAAAATTGCTGAGGACAAGTGATTTGAATTTCAATATTGCAGTCCTGCCCGGAGACGGCGTAGGACCGGATGTTACCAACGAAGCGCGGCGCGTGCTGGACGAAGTGGGCAGCCGCTTCGGCCACCGTTTCACATACAAACAGGGCTTTATCGGCGGCATCGCTATCGATAGGTTCGACAGCGCCCTGCCGCAGGCGACAATTGATATCTGTCGCAGATGCGATGCCGTGTTGCTGGGCGCAGTGGGTGGGCCCAAATGGGACGATCCCGGCGCAGCAATCAGGCCCGAGGACGGATTGCTTGCCATACGCAAGGAATTGGGACTCTTCGCCAACCTTAGACCGGTAAAGATGTTCAGGATGCTGGAGGATGCCACCAGCCTCAAGCCGGAGGTGGTCCGCAAGGTAGACCTGATGGTGGTCCGTGAACTGACGGGCGGCCTCTACTTCGGCAGGCCCAAGAGACGCTGGAGCACCTCGCGGGGAAGGCGTGCTGTCGACTCAATGGTCTACACAGAAAAGGAGATTGCTCGCATCCTGCGTGTCGGCTTTGAGCTGGCGCTTTCACGGCGCCGCAAGCTGACCTCTGTGGACAAGGCCAACGTCCTGGAGTCCTCCAGACTGTGGCGGCAGATAGCGGGCGAGATGGCGGCCGAGTACCCAAAAGTCACTGTTGATAATATGCTCGTGGACGCCTGCGCCATGCGCCTGATCCGCGATCCGGCTTATTTCGATGTGATTGTGACCGAGAACATGTTCGGCGATATACTTACAGACGAGGCGTCCATGCTGGCCGGCTCCATGGGTATGCTTCCCTCCGCCAGCCTGGCAGGTATACCGGGAGGCAAATCGTCCCGTGCTTTCGGCCTTTATGAACCCATCCACGGCAGTGCGCCGGATATCGCCGGCCGGGACCTGGCCAATCCCATTGCCGCAATATTGAGCGCAGGTATGATGCTGCACTACTCGCTGGGCCTGGGTAGAGAGGCCGCCGCCGTGGATCAGGCGGTACTGAAAGTGCTTGAAGAAGGTTATCGCACAAAAGATATCATGACGGATGGTATGAAACAGACCGGCACGACAGGGATGGGAAAAGTTATTGCGGGAAAAATAATAGCACAAGTTTGATACTATGAGACACGTAGACATTTACGATACGACTCTGAGGGACGGCGCGCAGCAGGAAGGGATCTCTTTCACCGTTGCGGACAAGCTCAAGATCGCACAGAAGCTGGACGAGTTCGGCATCCAGTATATCGAGGGAGGGTGGCCGGGCGCCAATCCCAAGGACACTGAGTTCTTTGCCAGGGCTAAAAGCCTGAAGCTCAAGAACGCGACGCTGGTGGCATTCGGCAGCACACGGCGCGTTGAAACCGCTGCATCGGACGACGCCGGGCTGCAGGCGCTGGTTCAAAGCGGCGCCTCGGCGGCCAATATCGTGGGTAAGTCCTGGGATATCCAGGTCAGGCGCGTGCTCGAGACCAGCCTCGATATCAACCTGGCTATTATCGAAGAATCAATAGTCTACCTGAAATCGAAGGGGTTGAAGGTTTTTTTCGATGCTGAGCACTTTTTCGACGGATTTAAATCGAATCCCGCCTACGCCCTGCGTACGCTGGCGGCAGCAGCCAGGGGAGGGGCAGACTGCCTGGTGCTGTGCGATACCAACGGCGGGACTCTGCCCTGGGAGGCGGCGGCAGCCGTGAAGCAGGCGCTCAAGAAACTGGACTGTCCGCTGGGCATACATGCTCACAACGACAGCGATATGGCTACAGCCGTATCATTAGCGGCAGTGAAAGCGGGCGCCGGTCATGTTGAAGGCACAATCAACGGGTACGGCGAGCGTTGCGGCAACGCCGACCTCTGCTCAATCATACCTGCCCTCCAGATCAAGCTTGGCGTGAGGTGTCTCTCAAAAGCACAGCTATCACGGCTGACCGAAGTTTCACGATTTGTCTCTGAAGTGGCCAACCTGCCGCCGGTTTCCAACCTGCCGTATGTGGGAAACAATGCCTTCCTGCACAAGGCCGGCCTGCATGTGTCGGCCATGGCCAAGTGGGGAGAGAGCTACCAGCACATCGATCCTGCTTCGGTAGGCAACAGCCCCATGATAGTGGTATCTGAGCTATCAGGCAAAAGCAATATTATCTTTAAAGCCAAGGAGCTTGGTATTCCCATGCCTCCACGCGGTAAAGAGGCGCGCATGATACTCGACCAGGTCAAACACCTGGAGAACCTGGGCTTTCAGTATGAGGATGCCGATGCTTCCTTCGAGTTGCTCCTGCTGCGGGCGCAGCCGGGCTATAAACCGCCCTTCAGCCTGGTCGACTACATGGTCGTGGTGGAAAGGCACAGGCGGCTACCGTCGGCTTATGATATCGGGAGCGAGCTGCTGGCGGAGGCCACCATCAAGGTCAGAGTAGAGGGCAAGGTAATGCACACGGCAGCCGAGGGGAACGGACCGGTCAATGCGCTCGACCGCGCCCTGCGCAAAGCGTTGCTGGAATTTTATCCGGGATTGGTCAGGGTTGACCTGATCGATTATAAGGTGCGCATACTGGAGGGCAGCAGCGGGACGGGCTCGCTGGTGCGCGTGTTCATCGAATCATCCAACGGCAGAATACAGTGGCGCACCGTGGGCGGATCCACCAACATCATAGAGGCCAGCTGGTTGGCGCTGAACGACAGCATGGAATACTTCCTGCTGCGGGTTGATAAAAAATCCAGGAGATAAGAAAGTCGAAAGTAGGAGGACTACTTTCGGATATATAGCCCGACGCTTTGATACTTAAATTAAGTGGCACTCACTCGTAATGTCTGATGGAATATCCACCGCTCGCATAGCTGAGATATTCCAGAAGTGGTGCTGTCAGGCCTCTCGGACGCTCTCTTTTTTTTATCAGGAGACACTGACAGGCGAGGGCGCAATTCAATATCTATTTCACTCTTTCGCCTGCCAATATAAAGCTGTTCAATTTCCTGATAAAACACCAAATATATCATAAAACCGCTTAAAACCGCCTTAATACTACATAATAACAACCTAAGCTAAGTTGATCAGCCTTCTATGATATCCAAGTTATCCTTGATTATTTTCCATCCAACACCCTCACTGACAATCATTGTAACCAACATACTCTGTAGTGGCCCTATAGTTCCAGTCCTTTTACCACCGAATTCGTAGCCGAAGTCCGCAATATTTGCTCCGAGCCATTTATGCAAAAGTCTCACAGCTATGGCACTGACTGGATTTTCCACCAGCTTGACACTCTTGTAATAGACTCCTTCGTACTCTTCTATCTCATATCTGCCATAATCCCCATATTCCATAGTATCCAGAGTCTTTAATATCCATCCGCGTATTCTATCGGCTTGCTCCGGTGGAAATAGATTCTTCAAGGATGCGGTGTGGAGTGCTATCTTAGCCAAGAATAAGTCCACGTTACCCATGCTCTGGTCCTGTATAATAAACTTGTCACCGAATGAATCCCTCAAGGCCGCATAATTAGTTGCCCAAAAATCTATACCTTCCTGTAGTTTAACTGAAACGAATTGGCGAGCTGCTGACTCTTCAGTCACTTTCTTTTTAAACGGTGACATTTCTTCACTATCTCCTGCCTGCACTCGCAAAGCATCATGGCTTCCGCATCGTCAAGGAGCCCCAGCCATGCAGATGCCCTTTATCTGATCAGTTTGATAAAATCCCCGACTGAAAGGTCAGCGCCGTCCAGTATGCGGCCCAATGTCCCTGTATCAATGCTCTGGTGATCCGGTACGACCACCTGTGCAAAAGGAACTTCTCTGCGCAATATAATATGGCTACCCTTCTGCCGTTTAACAGCGAAACCCGCTTTCTTTAGTGCTTTGACTACCTCTTTGCCGGACAGGCCTCGAGGTAGTTTGCTCATTTAGCCGCGACCTCCAGTTCCACCATATCTTTGCCGATTTCCGTCGGCACAGGTAACCCATCCTCAAGTAGCGCTTCTACGTATACTTCCATGGCCTCTTTGATGTTCTTAAGCACCTTTTCCCTGGTATCACCCTGAGAAACACAACCCTTCAATGCAGGAGCATATGCTATATAGCCTGATTCACGGCCTTTCTCAACAATTACTGTATAAATCATATAAAAAATTATAGCAGGGGCGTTGATAAACAAGCAATAACATGGAAGGGGCCGGTTATATAACCGGCCCCATTATTTATTTTTTATAGCTTGATCTATATCAATGGCCTATTTCTTTTTGGCTTCTTCAAATAAATACGCGTTGGTCAGGGCTGTGCCCATCTGTCCCGCTATAGTGCTTAGCAGCTCTACTTCCTCCGGGAGGAACTTCCTGTCGTGCCGGTTACCGACGCAAATTGTGCCTATGACCTGGCCTTTTGATTTCATCGGCACAATCAACATGGGATGTATTTTATCTTTCTGCACACCGAGCCTGGTTAGTCTTGCGTCAGATGATGCGTCTTCCACAATCAACGGCTCACCGGTGGCCGCGACCTGGCCGTTGAAACCTTCGCCGACCTTTATATGGTCGAGTTCTTCGGCCAGTGCGGATGATATGCCATCATAAGCCACAAGCTTAAGGTCTTTGGCCTTTTCATCAAGGCTGAATAAAAGTATGAGGTCGGTAGCCAGAACAGTCGCTATTTTGTCCTTGGCGGTCGCAATGACAATGTTGGGATCTAATGACTGGCTTAAAGCCGATGATACGATATTGAGTGTCTTAAGACGCAGCATATAGGCCTTGACCTCGCGATTGCTACTCTGTAATTTGGCCTGCACTATCTCCAGTTTTTGCTGATATTTCTGTATCCTATCGTTGTAAATGCAGATTACGATACCGATGATTGTGACGAGCGACATTTCCAGAATAGCATCGGCAGGATGGAGTGACTGTATGAGTGCCCGCGGCAACATTGCTACGAGTGCAGCGGCTACGGTGAGGAGTCCTGCCCACAGTCCAAATACAAAACTGGCGTAAAACACGATAAGCAGGTAGAGGATGCGCTCGAAAACGTGGCGGCTAAGCCCCAGTGTCAGATCTGTTCCGCCGAGCAAGCCCAGTGACTCCCGGTACTGCAACACAGTCACTAATGTAAACAATATCAGTATGAGCCAAAAATGCGGGTTGGCCCAGAATCTTGCCTTGTCTTCCATTAGATATTCTCCTTAAATCCGTATCCCAGATCTAACTACCCGTAAACCATGTCTGATGACATCGCCTTGGCAGTCCTCATCCGAACAGCCATCGTTCGCCCCACATTTCGTGTAATCTTATAGCCTATGGGTGGATTTTGTTCACAAAATTCATGCAATTTGGCCTGGTCTAAAATTACTACTCTGGCTTTCTCAATGGCGATCGCTGAGGCAGTTCGTTTATACGGCAGCACCAGCGTTGACCAACCGAGGACATCTCCCGGTATGGCCGTGTACACCGTCTGTTTTTCTGCTGTTTGAACAGCCAGCTTCCCTTCCTCGACAAAATAAATATGCACCGCGTCATCACCTTCCTTAAATACGGTGTCAGCCGCATTGTAGTTCCTAACCTGGCCGATACTCAGTACCTTCTTGATGTCTTCCTCATTTAATCCTTGAAACAAAGCTGCCTTTGTTACCTTCTCGACAGAGACTGCCTCCCCCGCTTTACCCGGTTGCATCCGATGAAGCGGGGCGACCAGGCCGATTCGTTGTGTAATTAGGCTCATGACCATCGGATCCGTGTTAGGTGGCCCACCACACTCAGGTCGATAACATGTCACGTCAGTATAAGTACAATGGGCATGGCATCCCGGACATAGATCAGGAGGTTTCGCTTCATCGATAAAGTAACCACATTCCACACATTGCCACTTTGACATATCCTTACTCCTTTTAGTTTACTATCACACCATATCCTTTACTGCTAGATTAAATACGGCTGGCCTCTGCTTCGGCATTTATCTTTGTCTGTCTATACGGTCCGAGTGCTTTGACGTCATTTGTGATCGTATTCACAGCTTGAACAAAGTCCTCGGCGCAGGAGGCGCATACCCATTGCAGACGGACCCGTTCATCTTCGATTCCCAACTGTTTGACCAGTTTTTTCAGTAGTGTCATGCGCATCAATGTCTTGTAGTTTCCGTCGATATAGTGGCAATCGCCGAGGTTACAACCGCAAACCAACACACCGTCAGCGCCTTCTTTGAAAGCCTTGAGGACAAAGGCTGGCTCCAGGCCGCCGCTACACATCAGGCGAATCGACATAACATTGGGCGAACACTTGGTGCGCGAGACTCCGGCCAGGTCCGCGCCGGCATATGAACACCAGTTACACAGGAAAGCAACAATTTTTGGTTCGAAGCTCATGCTAATACCCCCTCGATCTCTGCCAGTATTTGTATTGCGCTGAAATTACGGGTGGAAATCGCACCGCTGGGACAGGCGGCGCCACATACGTTGCAGCCTTTGCATAGAACCTGATTTACGCGGGAAACGTAACTGGTTTCATCAAAAAAGATAGCCCCGTAAGGACACAAAGCATTGCAAACCTTACAACCGGAGCAAACGCCTTCATCTATGGAAGCTGTAATTGCACCCATCTCCATTTTACCTTTCGAGATCATGGCCAGGGCGCGGGCCGATGCCGCTGACGCCTGCGCCACTGTGTCAGGTATATCCTTGGGACCCTGGCAGCAGCCAACCACAAATATGCCCTCGGACATGGTTGCCACCGGGTCCAGCTTAGGATGTCGTTCAAGAAAGAAACCATCGTGGCTACGGCCCAACCGGAGTATATGTGACAACTGTTCTGCGTCATGTCGTGGTTCAAGTGCTACGCACAACACCACCATATCTACAGAAATATTAATCATGTTACCCAGTAAAGTATCTTCGCAGGTTAATATGAGATTATCCTCTTCGGCGTCGGTGACGCTGGCTGCGATAGAAGCCAGTTTTCCCCTGATGAAATGCACATGCTCACCTTGAACACGCTCGTAAAACTCTTCATAAGCCTTTCCCGCGCAGCGCATGTCAATGTACAGTTGATAAACCTCTCCTCCAGTTTTCTCCTTGAAAAGATGGGAGTATTTAAGCGAGTGCATACAGCATACACGGGAACAATAAGCGTTATAATTCTGGTCACGGCTGCCGACACAGTGAATAATGGCAACGCTTGCCGGAGTTCTTCCGCTCACCAGTTTCAACTGTCCACCGGTCGGGCCCGAAGGGCTGCACAGCCGCTCAAATTCGAGGCTGGTAAATACATTGGGGAGACGGCCGTAACCATATTGGACAATAGGAGTCGGGTCGAAAACATCGTAACCCGTAGCTACAATTATCGAGCCGACATGCAGGTCAATATACATATCCTCCTGTTCAAAATTAACCGCCTGGGCTTCGCAGACTTTTTCACAGGCCCGGCATTTGCCCTTGAGGAAATATACACAGCGTTCCCTGTCAATGACCGGAATATTGGGGATGGCCTGCGGGAAGGGCGTGTACACGGCTTTTCGCAAACCCAACCCTGCATCGAATTCGCTGGCCGTCGACCATGGACATTTTTCCTGGCAGATGCCGCAGCCGACACATTTGTCTTCATCGATATAGCGTGCCTTACGCTTAACTTTGACAGCGAAATTGCCCACATATCCGGAGACGTCCACGACTTCGCTGTAAGTCATTAACCTGATATAGGGATTGCGGGAAACCTCATTCATTTTCGGCGTCAGGATGCAGGCGGAACAATCGAGAGTCGGAAAGGTTTTGTCGAACTGCGCCATATGGCCGCCGATGCTGGGCTCCCTCTCGACCAGATAAACCACATGCTGTGAATTGGCAATTTCAAGTGCGGCCTGTATTCCGGCTATGCCCCCGCCGATAATAAGCGTAGCCGGGAATACTGGCACTGACTGTTCCTCCACAGGTGAATGATGAGACACGCGCCTTATTGCTCCATGGACCAGGCGGTTGGCCTTTTCTGTTGCTTGAAGGCCGGGTTCATGCACCCAAGCGCACTGCTCCCTGACATTGGCAATCTGTAATAAGTATGGATTCAGGCCGGATTCCCTTAATACATTCTGAAATGTCTGCTCGTATAACCGCGGTGAACAGGCGGCAACCACAACGCGGTTGATGCCCAGTTGCATGATATCCTGTTTGATCAGGTTCTGGCCTTTGCTGGAGCACATGTATACGTAATCACGGGATACGCCGACGTTGCCTAACATCCTGGCTTGTTGTGCTACCTCTTCGACATCTACGGTGCTGGCAATGTTGTGACCGCAATGGCAAACATATACGCCAATCTTGATATTGTCGTCCATAGTACTCCTTTATAAATCTACGCTAGCCCCTCGCAAACCAGTTCTACTATATCTTTAACTTCCATCGAATCTGCCCCTGGGAAATCCAGGAGGCTGTCCTCAAAATTCAGCATACAGTAGGGACAGGAAAGGGCCAGTACTTCAGCATTCACATCTTTAGCCTGCTGCAGCCGGAGGTCGGAGAACCTTTCTCCCTTCCTTGTATCCATCCAGATTCTGCCACCGCCGCCGCCGCAGCAGAGCGTGTTTTCTTTGATATCAGACATCTCGACGATTTCGATGCCCGGGATGCTTTCCAGCACGTGGCGGGGCTCGTCATATATACCGTTATGGCGTGCCAGATAACAGGAATCATGGTAAGCGACCTTCTTTTTTACCTCTATCGAAAATTTAAGCTTGCCTTCGCCTATGAGTTGTGAAAGGTACTGGACTATGTGAATGACTTCGAATTCAGCGCCCAGAACTTTATACTCTTTCTTAAAGGTATCGTAGCAATGTGGAGAATTGACAATGATCTTGTTGATCCCTGCATCTGAAAATGCCCGCATATTCTTTTGCGCCAGGCTCTGGAAAAGGTTCTCATGGCCTGATTTGCGCACACTTTCCCCACAGCAATTCTCCACGTCAGGCAATATCTTATAGTCCACGCCCGCAGCTTCAAGTATACGCGCAGTAGCCTGGGCCACCTTTTTAACCCTGGGCTCATAAGCCGGAATGCAACACGGGAAATAGAGTATACCGCTATTGGTCTTAGCTTTCTTCCTTCGCGGCTTTGCCCAGTCGCCACGCTGTTCGGGGGGCTGCCCCAGTGGATTACCCGAGCCGGCAATGTTGCTGACTGCTAACCACAGCGATTCGGGGACTTTGGAGATGCCGGTCTCGGCAACCACCCTGCGCATGGCTCTCATTATGTCGATGATTTCGATACCGCGCGGACAGCGTTGAACACAACTGCGGCAGGTAGTGCATAACCATGTATTCTCAGAATCGAAATCGATAACGCCCAGCTGGGCCTGATGGATGAGCTTGCGTACGGGAAATTCACGGACAAGGTTCCAGGGACAACTGCCCGTGCAAAGGCCGCACTGATAACACTGGTCGAGATCCATTCCACCAGCATTCATGACCATAACAGCCGCTTCTTGGAAAGGTGTTACTATCGCCATCTCACCTCACTTAATCCGAAAAATCTCCTGTTCAATCATGGTTAACTGACTTTCTTAACGAAGCGATACAACGATTCGTCTTCCGCTAATAAATTCTATTCCCCTCACAGTCATATATTTCCAGCTCCGTAGAAGTCCGGCCGGGCAGATTATGTGTGGCGCAACCAAAACAGGGGTCATATGGTCGCCAGGCCATCTCTATGCGGTTAAGCAGCCCTTCCGTTATTTGCACACCTGCTTTAATCAATCCCATGGCAGCCTTTTTGACGGAAAGATTTATGGCGGCAGAATTGTTGACTGTAGCAACGATCAGATTGGCTTTTTTAATCAGTCCTTTTTCGTCCGTGACATAGTGATGGATCAGCGTGCCGCGTGGCGCTTCGATAATGCCAATGCCCTCATCTGGCACGGCTGTGGGTATGGTCCTGATATCAGGGCTGGTGATCTCCGGATCTGTGCTCAGTTCCAGCAGTCTCTCGGCTGCGTTGAGGATTTCCACCAGCCGCGCCCAGTGTGTGGCAAGCGTGAAATGCACAGGCTTGCCGCCCAGCGTTGAATACATTTTCTCATAGGCTTCCTGTGCCAGCGGAGTGGACATGCCCTCTGCGGCGTTAAGGCGGGCCAGTGGAGCGACCCGGTAGACGCCGCTCTCATTGCCATCGGTGAACCCTTTCCAGCCGACATTTTTTAGATAAGGGAATTTCATATAGCTCCATGGCTCTACATGCTCGGTGATATGTTCAAGGTATTCTGATGCAGGGAACCTGGCAAATTCTTTGCCGTCGGGATCGACGACCCGGAGCTGTCCATCGTAGAGGTTAACCCTGTTTTTATCGTCTACAAGTCCCATATAGTATGTGCGATGCATGAAAGCATCGCTCACTATCATGTCGACATAGGCCTTGTTCTTGAGGACGATATCGTCGAAGACCTTTAGTGACAGTAAGGCAAAATCGACGGATTCTCTGGCTATCCGTTCAACTTCCTTACGCTCTTCTTCGTTGAGGCCTTTGCTGACTCCCCCGGGCAAGCCGAAGACGGGATGTACTGCCCGGCCGCCCAGCATCTTGATAATATGATGGTTTTGCATGCGGGTTTTAATGACGGCGCCGCCCAGTTCGAGGCCTACTTTGGCAATAACGCCGATGATATTGCGTTCAGCCACGGGCGCATCAGGGCCCATGACAAAATCGGGGCCACCGAGTATATAGAAATGAGTGGTATGGTCGGTGACATAGAAGGCGCAATTAAGCAGTTCGCGCAGCTTTTTTGCGGTAGAGGGCGGGTCTACATGAAAAAGAGCATCCAGTGTTTTGCTCGATGCCAGATGGTGCGCTTCAGGGCAGACCCCGCAGATCCTCTGTGTAATTTGCGGCATTTCCTCCGCCGGCCGGCCCTCACAGAACTTCTCGAACCCCCTTAATTCAGGAATTTGAAAATAAGTATTTTTCACCTCCCCGGCGTCATCGAGAAAAATGACGATTTTTCCATGTCCCTCCAGCCTGGTGATTGGATCAATGGTAATTGTTTTCATTTGATCGATGCCCTCCTTACCAGCGAGTCCGGCAGGCTGTAACGGTAACATGTGCCTACAGGATCAAGCACATCGTTTATAATGGTGCGGATTTCCTCTTCATCCTTTGAGTCGATGACTGAGGCTATGGCACTGAGGAAATGGGCGCCCTGGTCGATAACTCCTTCCACCGGACCGTAACATCCGGTACACGGCATATTTACCTGCGGGCACAGTGCGCCACAACCTCCCCGTGTGGCAACTCCAGTGCACAGCAAGCCCTGCTCCAGCAGGCAGAGTTCCGCATCGGGAATGATTTCGTAATTGCGGTATATTTTCTTAATTTTCTTGACATCTCTTTTTCTGGAGCACTCATCGCAGACTGCTTTGACATTATGTGAGATGACAGTGCCCTTTGGTGGTAATTTGCCCTCCAGCAGGGCTTCCAATGCCAGCCAGGTGGTTTTTTCCTCGGGCGGGCAGCCGGGAATGTAATATTCAACGTCAACTACCTGGTTAAGCGTGCTGACAGTATCATAAAAAACCGGTAGAGTTAGATCCCCCTCCGACACCCGCAACTGTGTCTGAGGAAAAACGTTGCCGTTTTTTTCCGTGGAAACGGTATCACGGTAGACTGTATTGAAGATACTCTGGCGGTCATGCAGATTGCCCAGGCCGGGGATGCCGCCCCTGCAGGCACAGGCGCCGTAGGCGATGAGTATCTTTGATTTTTCCCGCAGCATTTTTGCCATATGCTCCTGCTCTGAATTACGTATGGCGCCGTTGAACAGGCAGACATCGATGCTTTTAGCTGGCATGGCCTCCACATCATCGTATTTTACGTCGATAGCAACCGGCCAGAAGACAATATCGGCTGCTTCAATGAGTTTGAGGATTTTGTCACCGATCAGCAGTTGCGCGATTTCACAGCCGCCACAGCTTGCCGCCCAATACAAAGCCAGCTTTAATTTAGCCATCACCTACTCCTCAAGAACCCATACAAACAGGTAAGCCCGGTTTGCAACCACCAGCTCGGATTACTGCTTAATGCCTGCTGTTAGATTCCTTTAAACCCTTTACCTTTTTATTATTCGCAGCCTTGCATTTCAGGAGGGTCTCCCACATGACCCTCTCCAGAAGTTCGGGAGCAACAGGCTTGATTAAGTAGTCGACAGCCCCTATCTTCATTGCTTCAACCGCCAGCTCAACCGATGGATAGGCAGTAATCACTATACACTTCATTTGAGGCTTCATCTCTTTGGCCTCGCTCAGCACCTGCAGGCCGCTTTTTCCCGGCAACCTCACATCTACAATTAAAATGTCGAAATCCTCTTTGGATATTAACGGGAGCGCCTCCTCGCCGTTTTCACATGTTGTTACAGAGTAGGTATCTTTCAGCCATTCCCTCAAAGATTCGCGTATTATTGCCTCGTCTTCCACAATCAAAACGGAGACCTGCTCGGGAGAATGCTGACCAGCGCTTTCGGACAGTAGTTTGATCAGGTAGTCCTGTATTGTCGTGTCTCCATATACGCACCGTACCTTTAACTTCTTATATAAGTCTTCAGGAATCCTTATATGGACTTGTCTTTGTTTCATGACCCTGACTTCAAAACAAAATATTGGTACCCTGGTACTTTTTATAATATATACCATTATACTATCATCGTCAAGTGGGATAATTACGCTCTTGACAAATCGCTCAGCGTCTGATAGTTTATAAAATGTACATGGGTACCAATGTATCATGGTTGGTACATATATACCAAATAATGCGTGGGTTTTTTAGAAGAGGTTCGTTGACTGTTATTACCATTCATAGCCAGAATTAACTTTTTTAGGGGTGGAGATGCCAGTGGAACCGCGAATAGGTGTGTATGTTTGTCATTGCGGCAGTAATATCGCCGCCACGGTTGATGTTGCAGAGGTCAGTCGCTTTGCCGGAGACCTGGATGCAGTGGTGGTGGCCCGCGACTATAAATTCATGTGCTCCGAGCCTGGCCAGAACCTGATTAAGGATGATATAAAGGAACTGGGCCTTAACCGTGTGGTGGTCGCCTCATGTTCTCCCATGCTGCATGAACCCACCTTCCGCCATGTATGCCAGGAAGCGGGCATCAATCCTTACCTGTTTCAGATGGCCAATATACGTGAGCAATGCTCGTGGGTCACGGAGGACCATAACAGTGCTACACGCAAGGCGCAGGCGCTGGTGGGCGCTGCCGTAAGCAGGGTTTACTATCATCAGCCTCTCGATGTAAGGCAGGTCCCCATCAATCCTCAGACTGTAATAGTAGGTGGTGGCATTGCTGGTATCCAGGCTGCCTTGAAGATAGCTGATGCGGGGCACAGGGTATACCTGGTGGAAAGGACGCCCAGCATCGGCGGTCACATGGCGCAATTGGACAAGACCTTCCCGACGCTGGACTGTTCGGCCTGCATACTCACGCCCAAGATGTCCCAAGTGGGGTCTCATCCCAACATTGAGTTGATGACATACAGTGAGGTGGAAGGGGTATCCGGCTATATAGGCAATTTCAAGGTCAAGATCAGGAAAAAGGCGCGCTATGTCGATATGGAGAAATGTACCGGTTGTGGACTGTGCCAGGAGAAGTGCCCCTGGAAAGCCCCCAGTGAATTCGAGCTGGGACTGGGTAAGAGAAAGGCCATCTATATACCCTTTGCCCAGGCGGTCCCCAATAAACCGGTGATCGATACCGAGCATTGTGTTTATTTCTCTAAAGGTACCTGCCGCGCGTGTGAGAAAGTGTGCGAGGCAAAGGCGATAGACTTCAGTCAGAAGGACGAGATTATCGAGGTGGATGCCGGCAACATAATTCTGGCTACCGGCTTCGATCTTTTCAAGCCGTCGGGCATCTATGAATATGGTTACGGGAAGCTTGATAATGTCGTAACCAGCCTGG
Source organism: uncultured Dehalococcoidales bacterium (assembly GCA_964448985.1). Taxonomy (GTDB): domain Bacteria; phylum Chloroflexota; class Dehalococcoidia; order GIF9; family UBA5629; genus CAIMUM01. Next base: position 11,248 of record CAYVBI010000008.1, on the reverse strand, counting down.
AATTTGAGAGGCTGGTTAATTCGGCAGGCCCTACCCAGGGCGAAATTGTGCTTAAGAACGGACATCATCCCGGCAGCGTGGCCATAATCCATTGCGCGGGAAGCAGGGACAAGGACTATCATGAGTATTGCTCACGCGTTTGCTGCATGTATTCCCTGAAATTCAGCCACCTGCTCAAGGAACATCTTCCGTCAGCCAGTGTCTATGAGTTCTACGTGGATATCAGGAGCTTCGGCAAAGGTTATGAGGAGTTTTATAACCGTGTAGCCGACGAGCATACCGTCTTTATCAAAGCGCGGCCCAGCCAGGTAACCAATATTGCGCAAACGCCGGAAGAGGAAGGTAAGCTCATCGTCCAATATACGTTGAAAGATGGTTCACAGCATCGCCAGCCGGTGGATATGGTCATTGTAAGCGCCGCCCTCGAGCCTCGTAATGATACCGCTGCGGTCGGCCGTCTATTCGGCGTCAGCCGCAGTGCTGACGGTTTCTTCCTTGAAAGGCATCCCAAAATGGACCCGCTGTCAACAATGAGCGAGGGGATATTCATTGTCGGGTGCTGCCAGGGTCCGAAGGATATCCCGGATACCATTGCTCAAGCATCGGGCGCTGCCGGACGTATTCTTGCCATGATCAGTAAGGGTGAAGTTGAGATCGAGGCTGCTACCTCAGTAATCGATGAGGAACGCTGCGCCGGTTGCCGTGTTTGTGAAGGCCTCTGTCCATTCAAAGCCATCTCCTTCGATGAAGAGAAGAAGGTCAGCCGGATTAATGAAGCCCTCTGCAAGGGGTGCCGTGTCTGCGTCGCCGCCTGCCCGAGCGCTGCCATCACCGCCAGGCACTTTACTACCGAGCAGATCATGGCTGAGATAAAGGGTATGTTGATTGAAAGTAAAAGGGGTATGTGAAAGTGGAACCGCGAATAGGTGTGTATGTTTGTCACTGCGGCAGCAATATCGCCGGCACGGTTGATGTTGCAGAGGTCAGCCGCTATGCCGGAGACCTGGATGCAGTGGTGGTGGCCCGCGATTATAAATTCATGTGCTCCGAGCCTGGCCAGAACCTGATTAAGGATGATATAAAGGAACTGGGCCTTAACCGTGTGGTGGTCGCCTCATGTTCTCCCATGCTGCATGAACCCACCTTCCGCCATGTATGCCAGGAAGCGGGCATCAATCCTTACCTGTTTCAGATGGCCAATATACGTGAGCAATGCTCGTGGGTCACGGAGGACCATAACAGTGCTACACGCAAGGCGCAGGCGCTGGTGGGCGCTGCAGTAAGCAGGGTTTATTATCATCAGTCGCTTGAGATGCGGCAGGCGCCCATTAACCCCAATACGCTGGTAGTCGGCGGTGGCATTGCCGGCATACAGGCTGCTTTGGAGATTGCCAATTCTGGGAACAAAGTGTATTTGGTGGAAAGGACACCCAGCATCGGCGGTCACATGGCGCAGCTGGACAAAACCTTCCCGACGCTGGACTGCTCAGCCTGCATACTTACTCCCAAAATGACATCTGTCAGCAGGCATCCGCATATTGAGATGATGACATATAGTGAGGTGGAAGGAGTATCCGGCTATGTAGGTAATTTCAAGGTCAGGATCAGGAAAAAGGCGCGTTATATAGATGTGACCAGGTGCAACGGGTGTACCGAATGTGAAAAGGCCTGCCCGGTGGAGGTGCCATCCGAGTTCAACATGGGGCTGAGTAAAAGAAAGGCGATATACCGGCCATTTCACCAGGCTGTTCCCAATGTCTTTACTATCGACAAGCGTGGGGCTCCACCCTGCCGTACCGCCTGTCCGGCTGGTGTCGATGCGCAGGGGTATATAGCGTTAATCTCCAAGGGCAAATTCAGGGAAGCGCTGGAGGTCTTCAGGAGGACACAGCCGTTTGCCGGTGTTTGCGGGCGTGTATGCACGCATCCCTGCGAGGTTGATTGCGAGAGAGGCAAAGTTGATCAGCCGGTCGCGATCAGGTACCTGAAACGCTTTATGGCGGACTATGAGCTTACAGCAAAAGGGGAAAAAGTTGTACCGGTAGTTAAAACGAAGCAGGACAGGGTTGCTGTCATCGGTTCCGGCCCGGCCGGATTGGCATGCGCTTACGATCTGGTCAGGATGGGCTATCCTGTAACCGTCTTCGAGGCGGAGATTGAAGCGGGCGGCCTGATGCGCTGGGGTATCCCGGAATACAGGTTGCCCAAAAATATACTTGATCATGAAATCGACTATATCAGGGATCTGGGGGTAGATATACGCACAAATAGCCGGGTCAATAGTTTCAAGGAGGTCTTTGGGAAAGGCTACAAATGTGTATTTCTCGGCACGGGGGCGGGTATAAGCCAAAAAATGGGAATACCCGGTGAGGATGCCGAAGGTGTGATGCATTCGCTGGATTTCCTGAAAAAGGTCAGCTTCGCTGAAGATGTAGCCATAGGAAAACGCGTGGTGGTAGTCGGTGGAGGCAATGCAGCGGTAGATTCAGCACGTACTGCCAGGCGGATCGGAGCGGAAGAGGTAACCATCGTTTACCGCCGTTCACGTGCTGAGATGCCCGCACTGTATGCCGAGGTTGAAGAAGGTGAGCACGAGGGAATCAAGCTGCATGTACTGGCTGCGCCTATAGCTATTATGAAAGAAAACGGCAAATTGACGGGAGTGGAGTGCATCCGTATGAAACTCGGTGAACCCGATGAAAGCAAGCGCCGGCGGCCGGTGCCGGTGAAGGGCTCAGAGTTCAATATTCCCGCTGATAATGTCATTATCGCCATCGGACAGACCGTGGAAAAATCTTCATTGATATCGGACCTTGAATATACCAGCTTCGGGACGGTTGCGGTGGACCCACTGACCTTCCAGACAAATATTGATGGAGTGTTTGCAGGCGGCGACGTGATCTCCGGTCCGGATGATGTTATTTCGGCGATCGAAGCGGGCAAGGAAGCGGCAATTTCCATAGATCACTATCTCTGTGGGATCGATCCGACGGAAGGCAGGCCGCAGCGGCCGGCGAGGGTGAAAAATGTTCCCAAAGATAACGTCGCGAAAAAGGCCAGGCAGATCATGCCTGTACTGGACCTGAATAAAAGAGAGGGCTTTGCTGAGGTAGAGACTGGATTCAGTCAGGAAATGGCGGTTGCCGAAGCTCAAAGATGTTTGAATTGCGCCGTATGTTCCGAATGCAGGGAATGTGCCAGAGTCTGTGAGCGTGAAGCCATCAATCATGATATGAAGGACGAGATTGTAGAGGTGGACGTGGGCGGTATAGTCGTAGCAACCGGCTACGAATCCTATAAACCTGGCGGCATCTATGAGTATGGTTACGGACATTTCGACAATGTGCTGACTGCGCTTGAGCTGGAACGGCTGATAAATTCAGCCGGCCCCACCGACGGCCACGTTATCCTTAAAGACGGGTCCGAACCAAAGACAACAGCCATTATTCATTGTGTCGGCAGCAGGGATAAAAATTATCATGAATACTGCTCACGGGTTTGCTGCATGTATTCACTGAAGCTCGGCCACCTGCTGCGTGAACATATACCGGGGGCGCAGGTATATGAGTTCTACACGGATATCAGGGCGTTCGGAAAAGGATTTGAAGAGTTCTACAACAGGATTACCCGGGAGGGCACCAATTTTATTGAAGCACGCCCTTACGGAGTCACGGATATTGCAGAAACATCCGGGGAAAAGGGCAAGCTGATCATCCAGTATGAAGACCCCATTCAGTCCGGGCTGAAACGCCGTCTGCCGGTGGACATGGTTGTTCTGAGCACGGCCATGGAGCCGCAGGCTGATGTCCAGGATATCAGCCGGATATTTAATATAAACCGCAGCGCTGACGGCTTTTTCCTGGAAAGGCATCCCAAGCTTGATCCGATCGCCACAGCGACGGCCGGTATCTTCGTTATAGGCTGCTGCCAGGGGCCCAAGGATATCCCGGATACGGTTGCTCAGGCGTCGGCTGCCGCTGCTGAAGTGCTGTCGAATATAGGCCAGGGCAGCATTGAAATAGAGGCGGCAACCGCCTTCATTGAAAGCAAGATTTGCTCGGGATGCCAGATGTGCAAGGTGGTTTGCCCATACAGCGCCATCGATTTCCTGGAAGCGGAAGGGGTTTGCCGCGTGAACGAGGTCCTGTGCATAGGCTGCGGGGCCTGCGTTGGCGGTTGTTTCAGCGGCTCCATCAGCCTCAGACATTTCACCGGCGAACAGTTGGTGGCGGAGATGGAGAGTATGCTGATCTAGACTATTCCGAAAGCCCAACGAATGAGGAAGTGAGGTGAAGCTTTAAATGGAAGATAATTCTCAGTGGCAGCCGAGGATAGTCGGATTCCTGTGTAAATGGTGTAGCTATGCCGGCGCGGATTTAACCGGGACCAGCCGAAAGAAATACCCGGCTAACCTGACGATATTAAAGGTGCCCTGTTCAGGGAGGATAGACCCACTGTTTATCATGAAGGGCCTGCAAATGGGCTTTGATGGAGTCATGGTTTCCGGGTGTCATCCTGGTGATTGCCATTACCAGACGGGAAACTACCGTGCACGTAGAAGGCTTGCCCTGACTAAAAAATTTCTGGAGTATATGGGTGTCCCTGAAGAGAGGGTACAGGCCAGTTGGGTATCGGCGTCTGAGGGAGCGAAATTCGCACAGGTTGTCGTTGATGTCGTGGAAAATATCAAAGCAGTTGGGCCGAACAGCTTATTTAGTGAAGAAGGTTAGTGTTATGGAAACAGAGCTGTGCAATGAAGCAGGAAGATTACTTGAGGAAGGTGCAGTCGATTATGTGATCGGATTTGCCGCTGGAAGCCTGAAATTCACGACAACCCCATTGATCACCAGTGATAAGAACGATACCGTCAACCTGGTGAATAACAGGTTTATTACCAACAACCTGGCCAAATACCTGCTGGAGATCAAAGGCCGTGTGGGGATCATCGCTAAAGGCTGTGATAGCCGCTCCATCGTCAGCCTTATACAGGACAAGCAGATATGCAGGGAAGATATTGTGATTATCGGGATCCCCTGCGCCGGTCTTATTGATCTGGCCAAGGTGGAGAAATTGGTTGGGAAAGACAGGGACCTGATCGATGATATCAATATCGCAGATGATAAGGCTGTGATTACCATAGACGGCAAGAAAAAGGGATTTGAAGCCAGGCAGGTGCTGTTCGATCATTGCCTAAGCTGTGAGTACCCTGTGCCCCGGGAATATGATGTCCTCATTGAAAGTCCCGTGAATAAAATCCGTGATGATGAAGCAGGAAAAAAGAAAATACGCGAGCTGCAGAAGATGACGCCGGAACGCAGATGGGCTTACTGGAAGGAGCAATTCAAGCAGTGTATAAGATGCTATGCCTGCCGCGAGGTGTGCCCGGCCTGCTTTTGCGAGCGGTGCTTTGTTGAAGAGTCGCAGCCCAGATGGATATCGCCTGCGCCACAATGGCAGGATAACCTGGTATTTCAGGTAATACGTGCCCTACATGTTGCAGGCAGGTGTACAGACTGCGGTGAATGTGAGCGTGTTTGCCCGCAAAACATTCCTTTAAGGAGTATGTCTGCGGAAATGTGCGACCTGGTCGAAGAACTTTTTGATTATAAAACGGGACTGGATAAAAGTGCGCTGCCGCTCATGACAAGCTATGAGCCTGTGGAAGCAGAGGGACTGATTAGATAAAAGAAGGTATAGGATGGCCGTTAAAAAGATTAATAAGAAAAATATAGCCAAAGTACTTGCTGTATGGCGGCGGGAATATAATATCATCGTTCCTTCCATGGCAACGGGTGTTCCTGCATTCAGTGAGTGGGATGGTGAAGATATCAGCTTCCTGGACTGGTACAGAAATACGGCTGTGCCTCCCAAGTCAGTGGTGTTGCCTCCCATGGAAAAAATGATGAGTTTCCGCAAGGAAAAAGACGGCTATAAAACGGAAGTGCCGGTGAACGAAGATAAGCAGATCATCTTCGGTATCAGGCCGTGCGATGCAAAAGGGCTGGCCATTATCGACGATGTTTTTACAAACGGCTATGAAGATTATTATTATGCGTCCCGCAGGCGGAATACCCTGCTCATCGGCCTCGGCTGCACAAACCCCCAGGAAAGTTGTTTTTGCACGTCAATGGATGTGGACCTGGCCACCTCTAAAGATGTCGATATCATGTTCAATGATACCGGCGATGAATTTATTGCTGAAGCTTTCACCGCAGGTGGTGAATACCTGTTGAAGATTACCACGGGATTAAAGAATGCAACCAGCACAGATATGAAAACGGCAAAATCAGTGGAATTGGAGGCCAAAAATAAACTGACGAGAGCCCTCGATACCAGAGGAGTCAGTAAGAAGTTGCAGGCCTGCTTCAATAACGAAGATCTCTGGAAGCAGGTCGCTGCGAAATGCGTAAGCTGCGGTATTTGCACCTTCCTCTGCCCGACCTGTTTCTGTTTTGACATCAATGATGAGATGGTCAGGAAACAGGGCGCCAGATACAGGGAATGGGATAGTTGCAGCTTCAGACTGTATACCAGGATGCCAATGGAAAATCCGCGTGAAGAAAAATGGAGGAGGGTGAGGCAGAGGGTCTGCCATAAATTTGAATTTTATCCGATGAACGTGGATATATTTGCCTGCACAGGCTGCGGCCGGTGTATACGGTTGTGCCCCGTGAACTGGGATATCACCCGGGTGATTGCCGGTCTGCCCCGGCAAAGCGACGTTAAAGAAAAAGCCTCGGCATTGAAAGGTTAACGGTGGTTGGTGAAATGATTATTGCTAATCCAAAAAAAGAAAAGAAATACCTCAACCGGGATAATGTATATCTTCCTCATATGGTGCTGATTGATAAAATTATTGAAGAAACGCCGTCAGTCAGGACTATCCATTTCCATTTTAAAGACGATCAGATGAACCGGGATTTTACCTTTGAAGCCGGGCAATTTGCCGAGTTGTCTGTACTGGGTACGGGTGAAGCTACTTTCTGTATCTCTTCAAGCCCGACCAGGAAGGGGCCGCTGGAATGTTGCATCAACCGAGTGGGATTGGTAACCAATGCTTTACACAGGTTGGGCGTCGGTGCTGAGATGGGGTTCAGGGGACCGTATGGTAATCATTTCCCTCTGGAATCAATGCGGGGGAAAAACATTGTGTTTGTGGGCGGCGGTATCGGCCTGGCTCCGCTCCGTTCGCTCATCTGGAACATTCTGGATGAAAGGGACAAGTACGGAAAAATATATATTATATACGGTGCGCGCAGTGCAGGTGACCTGTGTTTCAAGTATGACCTGGACACATGGCAACAGGATAAAACAATAAGTACAGTAATTGCCGTCGATAAAGCGGATGGGAATTGGACCGGCAAAGAGGGATTTGTATCCGCTGTGTTAAAAGAAGAATCTCCCCGGGCAGATAATGCTATAGCTGTATTATGTGGCCCTCCCGTTATGATAAGAAATACTTTCCCGGTGCTGGAAGAGCTCGGCTTTTCGCCAGAGCAAATTTTCACCACGCTGGAGAAAAGGATGAAATGCGGCATAGGGAAGTGCGGGAGATGTAATATCGGCAATCTGTACGTATGCCGTGACGGTCCCGTATTCAGCTATGCGCAAATAAAAAGCTTTATATCTGACGAGTACTGATCGGGTGTACAATTACAATATAGGTATATTTAAGCATAATGAAATTGGGATAGAAAAGGCGGATGATCATTTCAGATATGGGGAGGCAGTGGCGGTGACAGCGAAAACGGCCGGTCAACGTCGGCAGATAGTACGCGACTGGCACTTCTGGTTGGTGGTAGTCGTGTTTGCCGTATGTACCTTACTGCAGTATCCGCAAATCATAACGGGTAATACATCGTCGCTGCTATCGTTCATGGGGCTGAACCGGCATGCTGTTGAGCGCATATTATTTCTTTTTCCTGTAGGATATGCTGCTTTCATCTTCGGAACAACGGTGGGCATAGTTAGCCTGGCAGCAGCGGCTGTGATTATGTTGCCCCGTGTTATTTTCTTCTCGCAATACCTGCCTGATGCACTGCTGGAAACGATTGGAGTTATTTTAATCGGCGCCTTAATAATATCGTGGTTTGATAGTTACAGGAAGGAAAGAGTAAAGCGGCAAGAGATGCTCAGCAAGCTGCAGCAAGCTGATGAACAACTTCAGTCAGTATTCCAGGTTACCAGGCGCAATGAGGAGCGCCTATGGGCTTTAAATGAAATCGCGGCTATCCTGGGCCAATCATTGGAGTTAAAGGACATATTGCGCTCTGCAGCCGAGAGCATAAAGCAGGTTATGGGGCTGGATGTTGTACTGATACTGCTTACAAATGAACCCACACAGGAATTGGAAGTTATTGCTCACGTGGGATTTTCCAAACAGTTTGCCTCAAGGCTTGAAGGGCTCAAAGTTACCGGAGGCTTAATTGGCAGGGTTATACAAACTGCGGAAGTGCGGCTTATAGAAGATATAAGTCAGGAAACCGGCCCGATTGCAGACATACAGAAACGGGATGGAGTATTCTCTGAGATGATTGTGCCGATTAAAGCTAAAGGGAACATGGCGGGGGCTCTGGGGGCAGCCATGCGTTCACACCGCCAATTCATGCCTGAAGAGATCGATTTGCTCATGACTTTCGGCAGCCAGATAGGTATGGCTATAGACAATGCTCGATGTTTTCAGAGGGAATGTGTGGCGGCCGAGCAGGCACTGGTATCGGAGAGGCGTCACCGTGAAATATTTGAAAATGCTCATGATGCCATCTGGGTGCACGACCTGGACGGCTATATTACCAGCGCCAACAAAGCCGCTGAAGCGCTCACCGGGTACAGCATGAAGGAAGCGCAAAAAGCGCAAAAGATGAATGTGAAGGACTTTCTTACCGATGAAAGTCTGGCGCTGGCCGGGCAGGTCAGGCAGAAGCTTTTTGCCAGGGATAAGGTGGACCAGCCTTATGAGCAGCGCATCGTCAGGAGGGACGGCACGGAGGCTATCGTAAAATTAAGCACTACCCTGGTTATGGAAGACGGAAAACCAAGGGGGTTCCAGAATATTGCCCGGGACGTGACCAGGGAAAAAGAGATGCAGGATAAACTGCGTATCGCTTACCAGGAGCTCACCGAATCACACAGGCGCCTGAAGGAAAGCCAGGAGCAGCTCATCCAGGCAGAGAAGTTAACCTCTCTGGGGCAGCTTGCTGCATCCATTGCCCATGAGGTCAACAATCCGCTTTCCGGGATCCTGACCTATACCCAGTTGCTCGAAAAAAAGATAAAAACCGACAACTATGATAAAGATGTTGCCCTCAATTATCTGGCCAAGATGGAAGCGGAACTGATCAGGAGCACAAAATTGATCCGCAATCTTTTAGATTTTGCACGGCAATCACCGCCAGCCTTCAGACAGGTCAATTTGAATGAGATTGTCAACCGTGCTTTTGACCTGACCTCACATTCCGCTCAGCTTCAGCATATACAGGTCAGCAAGGAACTGGACCCATCACCACCCACCCTTATGGCTGATTTCGATCAGCTTCAGCAGGTTTGCACCAATCTCATTTTGAATGCTGTACAGGCTATGCCGAATGGGGGCAATATGCAAATACGTACTTCTGTTGTAAATAACCAGGTTAAACTGGAAGTACAGGATACGGGCTGCGGTATTTCGCCCGCAAATATGCAGAAGCTTTTTACGCCTTTTTTCACTACTAAAAGGGAGGTGAAAGGTGTAGGGCTGGGGCTGGCGGTATCCTATGGCATTATTCAAAGGCATAACGGAAAAATTGATGTACAGAGCAAAGAAGGAGAAGGAACGACCTTTACCATCAGCCTGCCTTTGTTTGCCGAGAAAGTATCCGAGAGAAGTTAGAAAGAGCATTATGCTACCCTGACCGGTATGTGGAGATGATAATGGGAAAAGAAAAAAGAAAAATATTACTGGTGGAAGATGAGACGGTACTGAGGGAAGCCCTGCGGGATTGGCTTGTGGATGACGGGTATGACGTTGAGGTGGCTGAATCGGGAGAGGAGGCTCTGGAGAAAATTAAGAGGCAAGAGTTTGGCATAGTAGTGCTGGATTTGAGATTGCCGGGCATCGATGGTTTACATGTGTTTGAAGAGGCCAAAGATATGAAACCTGAGACACAGGGCATAATTATTACAGCTTATCCATCGAGGGAAACAAGGGAAAGGGCTAAAGAGATCGGCCTGCTCAATTACCTGCCCAAACCGTTCAAAATAGAGGACCTGGAAAATATTATCAGCGGGGCGCTTGACGAAGTAAACAGAAAGGAAACAAAAAATAAAAATTTGTGGCTGGAACTGGGCGCCGTATCTTTTCGCATCTGCACTCGTAATTACGAGTGTGGGCATTGTGCATTTGCACAGGACCTGCAGGATCGGTTCGGTACCATAGCAGTTATCGGGGAAAAGGAGGTCGACAGGCTTAAACAGTTACCGGGCAATCAAAGACTATGCCGCTATACATCGGTACATTTTGTGAAAAAGGATAGCGCTGGCCTGATACACTGAAAACATGTCATTCAGCGTGGATAAATAAGAATAATTCCTGCATTCATCGGAAGGTAGTAATATCGAAAAGGAGGTTGAATTGATATGAAACCAATTTTAATTGTAGATGATGAAGCTATTGTCCGGGACTCTATAGGAGACTGGCTACGGACAGCCAATTACCAGGTGGAGACTGCTGAAACAGGGGAGGAAGCCCTTGAAATGGTAGAGAAAAAGGAGTACAGCATTTTGATTCTGGATGTCAGGCTGCCGGGTAAGAGCGGAATCCAGGTATTAAGAGAAGTTAAAGCATCCAAGCCACATATCAAGTCAATTATCATCACAGCTTTTCCATCGGAAGGATTGGCAGATGAGGCTATGAGGCTGGGTGCTGTTGATTATCTGATAAAGCCTGTTTTGTGCGAAAACCTGGAAAGATTGATCCTGGAAACACTTGCTAAATGCGATCAGGAGTCCAAGGTTTGAATTGCAGCAATAAAACAGGGCGGCCTTAAGGCCGCCCTGTTTACTATCTGTGGATTGTGAATTTATTCGGCTTTGATAATAGCCGCGATACCCTGGCCGCCGCCCTCGCACATGGTGGCGCAGCCGTACTTGCCCTTCTTCTCTTTGAGTATCCTGGCAAGCGTGCCGACCAGGCGGATGCCGCTGGCGCCCAGCGGGTGGCCGATGGCCATGGCGCCGCCGTGGACATTGACCTGGTCCCATTTCAGGCCGA
>CAYVBI010000007.1:0-29630 GCA_964448985.1 uncultured Dehalococcoidales bacterium | reverse complement strand
GAAGCTGCTGGAAAAACAGAAAGAAGGCAAGAAAAAGATGAAGATGGTCGGTTTCGTGGAAGTACCGCAGGAGGCCTTCCTGTCGCTCATGAAGATAGAGGATTAGGCTGCTGATATGCGAGGTCTCTATATTCATATCCCTTTCTGCGTCAGCAAATGCTTTTACTGCGATTTCTATTCAGTGCCTGAAAAGCTTGAACTGATGGACGAATACGTCCAAGTACTGCTGGCTGAAGCTGACGGCTACCGGGGCATGGACTTTTCCACGCTATATTTCGGGGGTGGTACGCCCAGCATACTGGGCGCTGAAAGGCTGGAAAAATTGATAAATGGCCTCCGGCGGAGATTTGATCTCCATGATCTGCAGGAGGCGACCATCGAGGCCAATCCGGAGTCAGCCGGAATTGATCTGCTGGCAACTGCATATAGGCTCGGCATCGGCAGGATCTCCATCGGGGCGCAGTCGTTGAACGAGGATGAGCTTAGAAAGGCAGGCAGGGCTCATAACAGGCGGCAGGTGCTGGAGACTATTAGTGCAGCCCTGTCGAGCGGTTTCCGCAGTATATCGGTTGATATCATGATAGGATTGCCCGGCCAGACGGCACAGAGCCTCGGCGATACGCTCAATGTCCTGACAGGCGCGGGCGTAAACCACATTTCGGCTTACTGTCTTTCGGTGGAGGATGGTACTGTTTTTTACCGATGTCCTCCTCCCGATTTACCCGACGAAGATGCCCAGGCCGGACTTTTCGAATCGGCCGTCGATATTCTCGGGAAGCATGGCTTCGCGCATTACGAGATATCCAATTTTGCGCGGCCCGGCAGCGAATGCCTGCACAATCTCAATTACTGGAGGGGAGGGGAGTATCTCGGGCTGGGTGCGGCGGCTGCCTCGCATATCGATGGGAAGCGCTTCAGGAACGCTGCCAGCCTGGAGCGGTATCTTGCTAACCCGTTGTCCGCGGGGGAGGGGGAGGAGAGGCTGAGAGATGTGCGCAAAGCGGGTGAGGAGGCGATGCTACGCCTTCGGCTTATCCAGGAAGGGTTGGACATGGAGGAGATGACCGGCAAGTACGGCCTGACTGCGGTTGAGAGGCTGGAAGCAAGGCTGAATGAACTGGTGGAACGGCGGATGCTGGACAGAGAAGGTTATATTTACCGTTTGCAGCCTGAATGTGTGCTCACATCGAACAGCGTTTTCGTCGATGTAATAGGTTAATGCGCCATATCGGGCAGGCGTGATCAATCCCTTACCATATGCCGGGCACAAGTGCTTTACGTCCGGCGGGATAATCGGGGAAGTGCTCGTGGTACCAGGCATGGTGCGACAGGGCGCGCGGTGCGAGATTGGCCAAGGTCCACAGGGCGAAGCTCAGCCCGGCCAGCGACCATGTAGCCAGCGCCCACCCTGTCCAGATCAGGATCTCGCCGAAATAATTGGGGCACGATATCCAGCGATACAATCCCCCATAGGGGATTTTGTAGCCGGTCTCATCCGATTTGCGCAGCCTGCCAAGGGTATAATCGGCATGTCTGTTAATGATGAAACCTGAGATGAAAAGCGCGGCGCCCGCGATGAAGCGCGGATCGGTCAGCCATTGATCAGGATAACCGCCGGATAGCGTGAATATATAATATCCATTCAGCCAGGCATTCATCAGGTTGAAGAAAATACCTGAAAATACGATTGAAAGAGGCATCTTGTCGTGGGAGCTTTTAAGGCTGAAAGGGTAGATAAAGGCACGATGGATATAATGGGCCTCCCACATCAGCAGGAAGATGACCGAGGGGAGAGAGAGCGGCGCTTTTCCCATTATAAAACATATAGCGAATATCACGGGTGAACAGGCCTCCATGATCACCCAGGCGAGCTTGCTGTCAACGGCAGGTCCCCATCCGCTTTTAATATGACGGCCGTAGGGGGCGACGATGAAAAGAAGACTGGTAAAAATAAGGGGGCAAAGCACCAGCCACGTGATTAAAATGATGTTGTAGGTGGCGTCCGAAGTCATTTTAGGGGTGTCCTCGTCTCTTTATGAAACCATTGTCTATAAACCACCCGATGGTATCGGACAGCGTTTCCCTGATCGGCCGGGGTTCATATCCGAGATCATGTGTAGCTTTGGCGTGGCTGACATTGCGGTTGCCGGCCAGGGCCTTTAAAGAAACGGTGGTGAAGAGCGGCCTGACCCCCGTCCAGCGGGATACTGCCGTCACAACGGGAGCGCACGCCCCGGCCACTGATGCCGGGCATACCAGCGCCGGAGGCCTTCTGCCGGTTATCTGGGAAACGATGGCGGCTATCTCACTCACAGACAACCATGTGCCGGAGAGCAGATAGTTCCCACCCGCGGGGGCGGTCTGTTCAGCCCTGATTGCGCCCTCGGCCACGTCTCTGGCGTCCACCCAATCGAAACCGCCTTCCAGCAGCATCGGGATTCTGCCTTCGGCCATCATTATCAGAGCCTGCCCGAAATGAGACGGCCTGTAATCGTAAGGTCCGATAACGGCGGTAGGGTTGATGATCACGGCGTCGAGACCCTCTCTGGAGGCCTGGCGCACCAGCCTCTCACCCGAAGCCTTGGAGAGGTCGTAGGGCGCAGACTTCAGCGACTCGACCAGCGGCCGGGTTTCGTCGATCGGAATATCCAGCGGTTCGCTGCAGAGAGAGTGAATGGAACTGAAGTGCACCAGCCGTTTAACATTGTTGCGGCGGCAGGCGTCTATGACGTTGCGGGTACCCTCGATATTTACCGCGCTGCAGCGTACGCGGTCACTCATCAACAACGAAATATAAGCCGCCAGGTGGTATACAATGGAAACGCCTTCAAATGCGCGGACCAGGGAATCAGGGTCATTGACATCGCCATTGCGGCGCTCTACCTTCAGGTCTTCCAGGCCAAGTGTACTGCTATGCGCTATGATACGTACATTTCTGCCGCGTGCGATCAGAGCACGGACAAGGTTGACTCCGACATGTCCGGATGCTCCTGTTATAGCTGTAATCATATGTAAGGAAACAGATTGTTAAATTTAAAACTTCTGCAAGTTTAAATAGGCGGCATTGCTATGTCAAATACGGGTTCGCAGACGACACAACGGCCGCAGCCGGATGCGTTGATAAAGCGGTATTATATTGATATTATAAATGCCATGTCTAAAGCAAGTTCATTTACACTGGATGAGATATTTCACCCCCGCAGCGTGGCTATAGTCGGCGCATCTCCCGATAATCTCATGTCGTTTGCAGGATGGGCGATGGGATCGTTGAAAAGCGCCGGCTTCCCTGCAATCTATCCTGTTAATCCCAGGCACAGCGAGGCATTCGGGCTTACCTGCTATCCATCGGTTTCAGCCATACCGGGACCGGTGGACCATGTTATAGTGTGCATCCCGGCCGAGAAGTCTATGGACGTCCTCGATGATTGCGCCAGGAAGGGCGTGATGTCGGTGCATTTTTTCACGGCCGGATTCAGCGAAAGCGGCGAAAAGAGCCGCGCTGAGCTGGAAAGGGCTATGCTGCAGAAGGCGCGCGACGGTGGGTTTCGCATCATCGGGCCTAACTGCACCGGCCTTTTCGTGCCTGAAATCAGGTTGACTACGTCCAGCCGCATGCCGATGCAACCGGGTCATATAGCCTTCATGTCGCAGAGCGGAGGACATTCCCAGGATATGCCGCTGCACGCCGGACCCCGGGGACTGCGGTTCAGCAAGGTCATCAGCTATGGAAATGCGCTGGATGTCGACGAATGTGAATTGCTGGAATATTTCACGACCGATGAGCAGACCAATATTATCGCAATCTATATCGAAGGCGTGAGAGAGGGCAACCGTTTTCGCAGCGTACTTGAGAATGCGTGTGCTGTGAAACCGGTAGTGATCTATAAGGGCGGAACCACGGAGGCCGGCCTGAGGACGGCCATGAGCCACACGGCCAGCATGACATCCTCGGTAAAGGCATTCCGGGCATTGTGCCGCCAGGCCAACGCCATCCAGGTCGATGATATTCAGGAGTTGATCGATGCCCTGGTCGCTCTCAGCTTCGCTCGTCCATATCCACTGGGAAAAGGTATCGCAGTTGTGGGGGTTGGGGGTGGGCCAAGCGTTGAGGCAGGTGACCGCATGGAGACGGTGGGGCTTGAGCTGGCAGCGCTGACGCCCGATGTGCAGGCGCAACTGAAAAGCTTATTGCCCAACGATGGCGGAATATTCACCAATCCATTGGATGCCACCAATCTCATCTATCCCGATGTGATCTATAATACATTAAAAGTGATCGGGGGCTCCCCGCGGATCGACATGATCATGTATCATATGGGATTCCATCCTGTAACCCGCTGGGGTGAGGGCATATACTCCAGCGAATTTTTCCTCGGGCCGGCTTCAGAGGCTTTACATAAGTCGCATGGCGATATTAACAAACCGGTATTGATGGCGCTGGGGCAAGCCTCGGATATGGTTGGTATGGAGGAGATGCTCAAGGTGCAGGCAGCTTTCGTGGGGGTGGGATTGCCCGTTTTTCGTTCAATTGAAAAGGGAGGACTGGCCATGGCAAGGGTGGAAGCATGGCGGAGGAGATTTGCCGCGGTATAATTGTCATGGGAGGTGGGGATGATGCAGCCGCAAGACCATTTATTCGGTCCGTTGACCTGGCAGCTTGAAGACCTTGGCAAGCGCATAAAGGCGCTTGAGGAGACACTCGCCCAGTTAAAAACTCTTGATATTACACTCCATGAATTGGAGTCCATTATCTATAGCTATGCGGAAAAGGTAAAGGAAGGCGTAGTGCTGATTCAGGATGAGATAATAGTGTGGGCCAACAAGGCGGGATGCGAAATGCTGGGCTATGAATATGATGAAGTAGTGAATAAATCCGCCATAGAGTTTGTCCACCCCAAGTATCGCCAGCAGCTTTCGGCACGCTATGCCATGGTGCAGGCAGGTGATGAGTTGTCTGCACCCGTACCGTGGCCGTTTATATGCAAGACCCGTGAGATCAAGCACATAAGGCCGTTCAGCTCACGCGTGACA
Organism: uncultured Dehalococcoidales bacterium; assembly: GCA_964448985.1. GTDB lineage: Bacteria > Chloroflexota > Dehalococcoidia > GIF9 > UBA5629 > CAIMUM01. Next base: position 24,599 of record CAYVBI010000007.1, on the reverse strand, counting down.
TATATGGGGCAGCCGGCCGTCATGACATTCTTTTATGACATGACCGAGGAGAAACGGGCGCAGGACGAATTGACCTTGCGCGCCGAGATGCTCGACCAGGTAACTGATTCGGTCTTCCTTCTCGATTTGAAGGGGAATATAAAGTATGTCAACAGGGCTGTGTGCGAGTCACTGGGGTATACGTCGGATGAGATCACCAAACTGAATGTTGTCAATATTAATCCGCAGGAATTGAGGCAGAAGGCCGAGGTCCGTGTAAAGAAGACCGTTGTGAATAAAAGGGGCGCTTTTAAAACGATACACGTCCGCAAAGACGGTACCAGATTGCCCGTATCCGTGCGTGTGCGTGTTATCAAGAGCGGCGGCCAGGAGTTTATTCTCGGTATGGTCAGAGAGGATGTGCGCGATGAGGAAACGTTATAGGATCCCATAGACCAAATCAGGCGCTGATATGAAAAATAAACTGATTCACCCGTTGTGGACACATCTTCCGGCGCTGCTTTTAATCCTGACAGCGCTATTCTTCACCGTCAGAGCTCTTCCGCTGCCGGATCCTGCCCCTGTGCGTTTCGATCTTAGTGGACAGCCCAATGGCTACGGGTCCCCATGGTTCAGTACCGCGCTGCTGCTTGGATTATCCTGCGGATTCCTCATCCTATCGGTCTGGCTTGACGAGATGTGGGCGCGCCAGGAAAAGAAGAAGACCTTTAACTGGATGTCGCTTTTCGATGAGTTTGCCATCGGTAGTATGTGCGGTGTGCAGATCGCCTATGTCAACATGCTTGCTTCGCCGCAGAAGATTTTCCCTTTCCCCTGGATTGAGATGGTCACGGTCTGCGGCCTGGGAACCGGCCTGGCCATAGTATTGGAACTAATCCGTCCATATCGGCATTACGAGAAGAAGCTGGCTGTTGAGGATGCAAGCCAGGTCGTCGAAGAGATAACCAGAATAGTACAGGCGGGTCAACCTCTGACATACTGGGAATCGCAGAATCCGCCGTATGTGGGAGCGCTGATGGTGATCGTGCCGCTGATCATGGTTGTTACAGCCTTTTTCACCTGGGCAGCGCTTCCATGGTTGTCGATTATGCTGGCTTTGATTGCGCTGGCCATGATCGGCGCCTATGGCGGTTTCCGCACGCAGGTCACGCGGGATACGGTCACGGTCAGAATCGGCCTGCTGGGGATAAAGCTGCTGCAGCTTAAAACGGCGGATATTGCGGGCGTAGAGGTCCATGCCTTTTCGCCCCTGCAGGACTTCGGAGGTTACGGGATACGCTTTAATCGTGAGATGCGAGCCTACTACCTGCAGGGGGACCGCGGCGTCAAGATCACTGTCAGGGATGGGAAAAAATACCTGATAGGGTCCGACCACCCGGAGCATCTTGCTGCGGTAATAGACTCGGTCAGGGCATGATCTCAGGCCGCGCTGATATTAAACGAAGTAGCGCGGTATCATGTAACGGACCTGCCGCAGTATATTAGCGAAAAAGCCGATACGTTTCTTCTTCTTATTCATAACATTCACCTGCTTTATTTCTCGTATTTTTCGATCAGGTCGGCCGCATTCATGGCCGAAGCGGTGACTACCGGTATGCCACCGCCCGGGTGGGTTGAGGCGCCCACCAGGTAAAGTCCCTTGATGGACTTGGATTTGGCGGCGGGACGGAAGCAGATCGAGTGAGGTACATCCTGCCTCAGCGCGTAGATGGCGCCCTCCGGTGAGAGCAGCCTTTTTTCGAAATCGGCCGGAGTCGAGAACTCAGCCACGCGGATATGTTCCTCCAGCCCGGGGATATACCTCTCGGAATAATACTTGATTATCTTTGGCAGGAGCTCTTTCTTTTTCGCTTCCCAGGTGGTGCCGTCCAGCTTATAGGGTCCAGGTCCCATGGTCAGGATTATAATGTTGTGTCCCTTGGGCGCCAGGCCGGGATCGGAGCGCGTGGTGCAGCTTATGATGCCGAACTGCTGCGCCGGATAGCGTCCCTGCTCGTACTCATCCCACCAGTACTTGTTCATCTCCTCCATGGGGATGGTGGCCAGTGTGTGATGCGATTCCAGAGGCGGATCGTAATCCACGCCCAGGTAGATGGTCGGCGTGGACATTGAGTACTCGTAGCTTTTGACGCCTGTGCGGACTATAGAGGGCAGATGTTCCTCGCCGATAAGATCCAGGTACAGCGTCTTAGCGTTTATATCGGATATCACCAGGTCGGCCGTAATCTCGCTGCCGTCGGCCAGGACGACTCCCATGGCGCGGCGGTCCTTGATCATGACCTTCTTGACCAGCGTATTCAGCCTGGTCGTCATGCCGAGCTTTTCGCCCACGCGTCTGAAGGCTGTCGGTATGGCCACCATGCCTCCCTTGCTGTAATAAATGCCCTCGTGTTCGGAGTAGGGTATTACCGCGTACAGGCCCGGCAGAAGCTCGGGCGGCAGGCCCGCGTAAAAGCATTGGTATGACAGCGATTCACGGATTTTCTCGCTCTTGAAGAACTTATTCAGCACTCCCTGGTAGTTGCCGTTGAAGAGAGGCATGTATTTAAGCATCGTGGGAGTCTGCTGAAACATGCGGATGACATCGCCCAGTGTATTGGCCGGTTTAACGAAGAATCCCTCGACAGCCGCGTCGTTAAACACCTTCATGTACTTACAGAAGTCGTACCAGCCTTTAACGTCCTCCGGGGCGATCTTAGCGATCTCTTGCGCGGACTCCTCGACGGACTTGGGATAGCGCATCCTGGAGCCGTCCTTGAATATAATAGAAAAGATGAGGTGCGGCGGAATCAGCTCGACCTCCTGGGCAATGGTGGTACCCAGTCGCTGGAAGCACCAGTCCATCACCTGGACATCTTCGATAAGGGAGGCGCCAAGGTCGAAGTGATATCCTTCCTTTTCAAATGTGGAGCAGCATCCGCCCACCCTCTCGCTCTGCTCAAGGAGCAGGACCTTGCGACCCTGTTTGGCCATGAGACCCGATACGGCAAGCCCGCCGATACCGGCCCCGATAACGATCACATTGTAGTCAGACATACGATACCTCCCAGCATTGATTTAATATTGATTGACCAGTCAATCTAAATTTGCAGCGGCCTAATTGTACAGCAGGCATACTTTTTTTGTCCAGTGCGCATCTGTTCTGATAAAACATGGTAACAGTTACAACGAGGCGATAGGTTTAGACGATTGATCATTGCTGATGTCCCATTATAACATTACGCCGCATGTGTAGAGTGATATAATTGCCCAAAAGTAGCCTTGTGTGGATTCGTTTCAATAATAGTATTGCAGCATTTTCTGTAAAATGAATTAAGGGGTGTAAGTGTGATGGCTGAAACAATTTACATGATCCACGGTATGTGGGGTGGTGCTTGGTACTGGGAGAACTACAAGAAGTTCTTTGAAGGCAAAGGCTATCGCTGTATAACTCCGACCCTGCGTTTCCATGATATGGATCCAAAAGGAGTCCCCAATCCGCAACTGGGCACTACAAGCCTTTTAGATTATGCTAAAGACCTTGAAGAAGAGATACGCGAGCTAGATTCGAAACCAGTATTAATGGGTCATTCGATGGGCGGACTGTTATCACAGATGCTGGGAAGCCGTGGCCTGGCTAGAGCGCTTATCTTGCTGACACCGGCGTCACCTGGCGGGATCAACGCATTAACGCCGTCGGTCGTAAGGAGTTTCTGGAGTGTGCTGATGGGGTATGGCTTCTGGAAGAAACCGCGCCGCCAGACGTTCAATGAGGCGGTCTATTCGATGCTGAAATTACTGCCTGCTGAGGAACAGAAAATAGTCTATGACCGGTTTGTTTATGAGTCCGGCCGCGCAGCTTCCGAGATCGGCTTCTGGTATTTCGATCCCCAAAGGGCCAGCAGAGTCGATGAAAATAAGATAGATTGTCCCGTACTGGTTATAGCCGGCTGCCAGGATAAAATCACTCCGGCTTCAGTTGTTAGGAGCGTGGCAAAAAAATATGGTAGTCATGCCACTTACAGGGAATTCCTGAACCATGCCCACTGGGTTGTTGGTGAACCCGGCTGGCAGGAAGTGGCTGAATGTGCCGCCGATTGGTTGAATAAAGTGCTGATTGAAAGCGGTCGATAGCTAAACAGATCTTGCTGACAAGGTAAGCAGGATATAGTTTAGAATAAGTGGAGAAATACATGGTCGGAATCGTAACAGACAGCGCATCCGACGTGTCGCCTGATCTGGGAATAAAAAATGGCGAAGCTTTTCCCTATGTCAGGATGCGATCCAGAGCCAGGGCTGTCGAATGGCTGTACAGTTTTGCTACAAAATTCAAATAAGGTAAAAGCTCTGGCTATTGAGTATGGCACTAATTTAGCTGAAGCAAAGGCATTAGCAGGGCGCATCGCTATGGTGGTAGGATCAGATATAGACCTGACGCCGGTTTCATTCTGAGTTCTTTATTTCTTGAATTCCTTATAGTCCTCAGGACAATATGCAGGATCTTTGTAAAGATATGTGCGGCAGGGTTCCTCTGTAAAATCGTGAGGAGGAACGACAATAGCCACTGGCCTGCCAGTCGTTTTGATAGGTGCGACGTTCTGAAAAAAGCAGTGGGAGCAGTACACCGGGAAATCCGGCTGTTGGAATGTCATCTGCTGTGCCTTTTGAATCTTTAAAAAATTATAGGGAGGGCCATACTTGCCTTCCATGACCAAACGACCGCCGCTGCCACACGGTCTCATCGAAAAAGTGAACTTCTCTTCGTCCTCCTCTACCTCGAAATTGTGCAAATGTCCTCTTATTCCGGCTGCAACCATTGCTGCCCTGCGGCGTGGATCCTGACCGGCATATAGTAGTCCCAGAGGCTGAAGGAGAAGGTCAAAGCTCTCCTGTAAAGCTTCTCCCGCTGCTTCGTCGCCATAATTCCTGCCGATGAAGCTTAAAAGGGCGGCGATCCAATCTCTGTATATGTCATGCATAGATAAGAATTCCCGGTACATTTGTCGCGTCAGTTTCTTTGCTTTCTCTTTTTCACCAGCATCGATATTTGTCTGAATGAGCTCTGGCCTCTGTTGGCCCAATTCTTTCAACTCCTCTTCCGTAAACAACTTCTCTTTATTCATATTTGATCCCTCTCCTTCTCTATATTTATATCTGATGCCTCTCATTAATAGTAAGTCAGCGTGAATCTGCTACATGAGCATCAAGAGAAAAACACTCGTTTTCCTCTAGCCGTTGAAGTTCCCAATAATATCCCTTTGAATGTGTACAAGCAATATTCTCACTACTCTTCTCACCTCCCACTGTGATCAGCAAAATGTCTGCAGCCGATGTCAGCCAGCGTTATTAATATTGACTGTGAGTGCACGTTCCAGCGCAAAAATGGCCGCTCCCAGGGCCCCAACTATCTGCGGCTCGTCGGGGACAAGAAGCGCGGTGCCCAACTTTTCCTCTAATGCCCGTACCACGCCGATATTCTTAGCTACTCCTCCGGTCATCATTACCCGCTGCCTGATGCCTATGTTTTCTGCCATGGTTCCAACCCTGCGGGCAATGGCCCGATGGATGCCGGCAATGATATCTTCCTTGTTGCAGGAACCGGCGATCAGCGAAACTACTTCCGTCTCAGCAAAGACAGTGCACATGCTGCTGACCTCGACGCTTGTAGTTGATTTCAACGATAGATCACCCATATCCGCAAGATCGATTTCCAGTGCGCGCGCCATCACTTCCAGAAACCGCCCCGTGCCGGCAGCGCACTTATCGTTCATGGCGAATTTGGCAACATCGCCCATATCAGTGAGGCTAATGGCCTTGCTATCCTGTCCGCCGATATCGATGACCGTCCTCACATCAGGATTAAGGGTGTACGCCCCGCGAGCGTGGCATGTAATCTCTGTGAGTTGTTCGTTACTAATACTAACGTTCGCGCGACCGTAGCCAGTGCTCAGCACATAGGAAATGTTACCGGGCTGCAAGCCTGCCTGCTTGAGCACTCGGTCATATGCATCCTGTCCAGCCGCACCGCTCCTGGCTCCAGTTGGAACAATGCTGTAGCTGATGATCTGTTTTTTCCCATCAACTAACACAGCTTTTGAAGCTAAAGAACCTATATCAATGCCAATGACGTACACATGGACCTCATAGTGGCAAAGACTCACTTCTGCAGGCTAGCTGCTGATCGCCTTTTGCTCGATTCTAAAGTCTCCATAAATGCCTGTATCCTTGTCTCTGTTTGCGCATCCGAATAGAAAGCCGGATCTGTCGGATCAGCATCAATAACAACGTTGGGCACACCGGTCTTGCGCGTTATTAGATCAGCCAGGTCATATTCTCCTACATCTACGAACTGGCATGTCCTGTGTGAGCACATGATCATGCCGTCAATTGAGTAGTCCTCAATTTCTTTTTGTAACAAATACGCGCCTTGTGTAATATCGCTGGAAAGCCAGCTGAGCCATGATTCCTCACGGGCTATTGAAGTGAGAGGGTCATCCGGGTCTATTTTCTCAGGCTCGTGGGCATAAAAACCTTCATGCGTATAGCTTGCAGACACCAGTACAGCACCGTATCTGGCAAGCGTTTCTGACAGCCGGCCTACCCTGAACCATATGGGCAAATTGTGCCAGTAAAGGCGGAACCTCTCATTTTCTATAACACCGACCTTGTTATTTACCCTCTCTTCTACTTCGGCCTCCAACCGTTTCCAAAACTCAACAGCCTCTTTTCTGCCACGCTGGGTGTGCGCGGGCCCCAGGCTGATAAAATGATCAAACGTATTAATCGGCGCCGGTCTGGCTTTGCACAGATTGAGCATACGCTTGCGGATAACGGCGCCCTCCTTGACATAGCCCATTATTTCCTTGAGACGGTCGAAATTCAGCTTGGTTTTTGTCAGATCTTCCAGGAATACGATAAATTCCTCCAGCTGTCGTCTCATGTACCGGATGCTCTCCTGGTAATCTTCTTCAGAATGTATCGGCATTGTATCCAGGCAGAATCCTGGTTTGTTGAGCAGACGTTTCTGGTAATCATAAACCGAACCCTGCAAGGGGCAATGCCTGATCGCGACCAGGAAGTCCGGTAAATCAACAATGAGGACATTGGGGATGGAAGCTGTTTCGCCTCTCTCATGCAGCATGGCAACTCCACGGGTGAGACGTGCATAAGAACAGACATCGTTTGAATAACCATCTGCCTCTGAGAGCTCTTTCAGTCTTTGCTGTCCCGAACGCGCTGCCAGGTATGCGCCGTAGCTTTCCAGGTGCTCGAAACGGATATCCATTGCCCTCATTATTTCAAATGGTATCGGTCCGAATGTCCAGGCAAGGAATTTACCGTCCTGGTGGGCTGTCTGCAGTCCGCTATAGTATTCGATCATCATGTTCTGGACTTCTTTCGTAGTCTTCACACGATTTACCAGATACTTCTTCTTTTCTTCCATGATAAAACCTCCTTAGCGCTTTTTGATCATTTCCATGAAGGCCTGTATCCTGGTTTTGGTGGAGCCCATGGAAATGGTTTCATGTTCGAATTCCAGTTTCAGGTCAGGTATTCCAGCCTTTGCCAGCTTTTTGCTTAAATAGGGATAATACATTTCATGGGGCTGGCAGTATTTTACGACCAGGTGTATAAGGCCCTGCGCCTTGCTCGATTTAACCAGGTCGATAAGATAATCCCCCCAATCAATGCCTTCATCGATTTTAGTCGGGCACGGAATAGGCCACGTTAGCTGCCGTTCTACGATGGCATCGAGCAGGGAACCGTTTCCAACCTTAACATCGGAGCAGAAATAACGGGCGCCGGTGTAAATATCGTCGTTTACTATGACGGCGCCTGCTTCTTCAAGCATGTTTAACATATCGACGGGAGGCGCTTCGCATACGGCCCCGGACAACACCAAGTTAACTTTGTTCTTTGACGATGGATTTTGATTCTTCAGTTTTGACAGTAGATTTTCCATTAACTGGTTATGTTCTTCTTTCAACATCAGCATGCTTGCCATAACTATCGACCTGACCTGGACAGAATTAAGAATGCCGGGCTTCTTCTTGCGTAAATCATAGAGTTCCCGCATTAGACCGCGGTTCTTATTGTATATCTCTATACTGCGCTTGAGACGCTCATCGGTTATTTCCTGGCCGGTGAGATCTTCCAGATCGGACTTGCATTTCTTTATTTCCCTTAGCAATAAGCCAGGCGTGGTACTTTTTCCAGGAAAAGGTGGCTGATAGATTCTGAAAACAGGCACACTCATATTTGTTTGCAGTATATTGGCGAGACCATTTATAGTTAGATCGATCTCTGGAGATACTACCGCGTCTAAAAAGTTCAGCTTGCTTTTTAACGCCAGATCAACGATGCTCCGCACAATGCCGCAGAAGAAACTCTGGATTTTACTGTGTCCCAGCGTTATGGGTTCGTCTCCTTCCTGTAATACAACAGGCAATGCCCCGGCCGCGTGTATGATCTCCTCGGGGACATACATCGGAAGGCAGCCCACTATCTTGATGCCGGTTTCCTCTTTACGTTTGGCAAGCATTTCATACGGCTTCTCTGCCATGGTCTTAAATTTGGTCAAGACTTCTTCCATGTTTCCTCCTCTGGATATCGCTTATTTTACTAAATATCTATCTCCGCTTATTTTCTGCCAAGAATTGTAATAACGCAGCATGCTTCTTCGAAGCCTATGAAGCCGCCGCCGTTTTCAACAAGACCGATTTTGTTATTCTTAACCTGCCTTTTCCCGGCCTCGCCACGAATCTGCATAATAATTTCGCCGATCTGAGATAAGCCTGTTGCCCCGATCGGGTGGCCCTTGGATTCTAATCCTCCTGATGTGTTGACAGGTTTCTTCCCGTCGTATCTGGTAGCTCCTGACTCAACGAATTTTCCACCCTCACCCAAAGAACAGAAACCAAGTTGTTCCACCTGATGTATTTCGGCAAAGGCTGTGGCATCGTGTACTTCAGCGACATCTATAGCGGATGGTTTTATTGCGGCTGACTTATACGCACGCTCGGCAGCCCAGCCCGTGACTGAATCGCCGCCAATTTCATGTTCATATCCTGAAGCTGGGACGCAGGCAAGCACCTTAATCGCTCTTTTTTTAATGGAATCCGGTAGTCTTTTCAGATATTTAGCGGAACAGACTATTGCTGCTGCTGCGCCATCGCCCAGCGGTGCGCACATTGCACGAGTCAACGGCCAACTGACAACGTAGTCGGCCAGGACCTTCTCCACTGGTACTTCGAACTGATATTGTGCCAGCTCATTCATCGATCCATGCAGGTGATTTTTCGATGCAGCAAAGGCGATTTGCTGCTGTGTAGTGCCATATTTCTTCATATGCCAGGCAGCCAAACTGGCATATATATCCATAAAAAGAGTGTGCTTGGCATCTGTAGCCCATTCCTTGCCGGTCTCCTTTCCCAGAGCCTGATAGCTTTTAAAAAGATCGTTTAATCTGGCAGTGTCTGTACCACCGGTAAACATTTCTACTACTTGCAGCAAATGGTTGGGATAAAAAGTCTTTTCTGCACCTATGGCGACCGAAACCTCGCTGTGTCCCGAAAGGATTTCTTTACAGGCGCTGTAGAAAGCAAGCGACCCGCTGGCGCAGGCGCCCTCCACATTGATGATCGGTACTCTTTTGGGGAAAATCCCCTCGCTAACCAGCGGGGCCAGTGCAACCTGTCCCCGCACATTCATCTGACCCCGCATGCCCGGATCGTCTCCGGATGGCAACAACGTGTGCCCCCAACCACAGTTGGAGAATGCGGTGGAACCGATATCATTTATGTCGATCTTGCAGTCGTCCAGCACGCCTGTATATGCCATTTTAGTCAGGTCTTTGATCGACTTATCCCGCCATTTCTTGAATTGCGTTGAGTACGAACCGATAACATAAACATCATTCATAAGTAAACTCCTTCTTAGGAAGCATTGTTTTATACAGTTGTATCTTTTTATGACTCTAATTATGAGTTATTTATTTGCCTTTGAATACCGGATGTCTTTTCTCCAGAAAGGCGTTTATCCCTTCGAGCTTGTCTTCGCTGTTGAATAGTATGGCAGCCTGCGTGGCTTCAAAATGTACAGCCGCGGATACGGGCATCTGGACGCCCAGGTTAACACAAGCCTTGACGGCCTTCACGGCTAAAGGCGGCCTCTGAGACAGCCTTTTTGCCCACTTTTTAGCTTCTGAAAGAAGTGACTCCGGCGGAACAACCTTATTTATCAGGCCGAGGCGATACGCTTCTTCTGCATCAATTGTGTCACCAAAGAACAATAGCTCCTTAGCTTTTACTGTGCTCATCATGCGTGGCGCCCTGACTGTGCCACCGCTGCTGGGAATAAGACCAATCCTTATCTCAGCGAATCCGAAAACAGCCTGGCTTGAAGCGATTATGAGGTCGCATACCAGGGCTAACTCGAAACCTCCTCCAATGGCCAGACCGTTAATGGCTCCTATCACCGGTTTGTCCAGGTTTTCAAACTTGTCGAAAAGAACCGGCGGTTTACCTTTTCCTAAATGCTTTGCAATACCCCCGGTGGATAATACTTCTTTAACATCTGCTCCAGCCGAGAAAGCACGTCCGGCGCCGGTAATAATCACCGCTCTAATCGAATCATCGGCGGCTATCTCATCCACAATCTGCTCGAGCTCGAGGGCCATTTTCAAATTGAAAGCGTTGAGATCGTCAGGCCGATTGAGCGTAATCAGGACTAGGCTATTTTCTTTTTCATAAGTTACAGCTTCGTAGGGCATACTAAAACCTCCCGGATTTTAATCGACCATGGTATAGCCACCGCTGACGCTGAGCACCTGACCTGTCACCCAGGTGGAGATATCCGAGGCAAAGAAAGCTGCGGCGTTGGCGACATCTGATGGTACCCCTAATCGCTCCCAGCCCCTGGATAGCGGATACATTCGGAACCAATCTTTCAATTTCTCGTCTGCAATCTCAGTGATAGTACCTTTCTGCGGGGTGGCTCCCACTGAAACACAGTTAACATTTACTCTATAACGCCCAACCTCCTTGGCCAGCGCTTTGGAGAAGCCCACGATGCCCGCCTTGGCCGCGGAATAAGTGGTCAGCCTTGGCTCGCCCACGCGGCCTGCATCGGATATGATATTCACTATTTTTCCGTATTTCTGCTGAATCATGTAATTGATGACTGCTCTGGTGCAATTCAGCACCCCGAAGAGGTTAACGTCTATAGTCCCATCCCAGTGTTTTCTATCGGTGGATGCAAAGGTGGCGCCGAGGCCTTCGATCATTTCAGAAAGAAGCGCTTCGGGAAGCACCCCGGCGTTGTTTACCAGGATGTCCACTCTCCCAAATTGGTCGGCGGCCTTCTTGGCCATAGCCGTGACCTCAGACTCTTTGCGTACATCAGCCTGTATACCTATTGCCTCACCGCCCATAGCGGTAATTTCGTCAACGACTGCCTTGGCGCGGTCGGCGAAGAAATCGTTGACAATAAGCTTGGCTCCTTCCCGTGACAGGGTTAATGCGATTTCCCGCCCTATGTGCCTGCCGGCGCCGGTAATCAGGGCTACCTTGTCCTTAAGTAATAAGTCCATATTTCACCTCCTTGGGGATCAGATAGAAATTTGATTTTGCCTTCGTGATCATGTTAGTCAGTTTAAACTCCCATAAATACTGTTTCACTAATGAATAACCTTTGTTTCACGTAACCTGCTGATTTCGGAAACACTGAGGCCCATATTTCTCAAGATTTCATCTGTATGCTGTCCTGCGGACGGGGGACTAGTTCTCAGAGATCCCGGCGTATCGGATAGTTTAATTGGAACCCCAACATGTTTTTCGCGTTTCTTGCTAACGGGATTTTCCATTTCAACGATCATATTGCGATGTATGAACTGCGGACACTCGGCAGCTTCATCCATATTGTGGACTTTTGCTACCGGAACATCACACTTAGTTAATATATCGAACCATTCTTCTCTTGTCTTTGTGTGAAAAACCTCTTCCAGTACTTGGCGGATCTGTTGCCGTTTCTCCACATTGCCTTGATCAAATATCAGTTCCTCATGCCCCACAGCCTTACATAAACTGGTCCAGAACTGAGGGATAATGGCTGATATGGATACATATCCTCCGCCTTTTGTCTCATATACACCGTAATCGGCCTGCTTTTCAATATGAACGGTATCGCTGGTGATTGAGTTTTCGCGGTCGAACCAGTGCATGGCAAAGGCCTGCGACATTATGGCGACTGCACCATCCGCTATGCCGATGTCAATGTATTGACCCTTACCGGTACGCTCTCTGGCAAGTAAAGCCATGGTAATGCCCAGTGCCGCGAGCGAGCCTCCACCGGCGATATCGCCTATAAAGTTGGATGGTATTACGGGGAACCCATTCTTATCACGTATTACGTCCAGAACTCCTGCCGTTGCTATATATGACAAATCGAATCCCGGGAGATTCACGTAAGGGCCATCTTGACCGAATCCGGATAACGAGCAATACACGATCCTGGGATTCATTTCTTTTATGGTATCGTAATCTATTCCCATACCCTTTGTTACCTTAGGCCGGTAGCCTTCAAAAATCACATCTGCTCCCTTCGCCAGCTCATGGAATAGCTGTAATCCCTCCTTCGATTTTAAGTTTAGTCCGATACTTTTCTTGTTGCGGTCAAGGCGTCTTGTTGCACGTAAACGATCTAATATAGGTTTGGGTATAAGTTCCTCTGGTATATAACGTTCGACCTTTATTACCTCTGCACCCATATCAGCTAATAACATAGTACAGAATTGCCCCGGTATAACCATGGTTAAATCTAATACCTTAATTCCTTCGAGTGCCAACATCAGATTACCTCCTAACAAGTTTTGAATTTATAATTTGGCTGCATTAACATGCATGAGTTTCGCGGTATTAACTAAATTCAGTAAAAAGAGCCGTCAACATGTCTCAGAACGTGTCCATTGCCGGCCTCTACCCAGCCTCAGGAACCAAGGGTGCACGTCTTTTCCTTCAGTTCCCGCGACCGCGAACGCATTCTCTAGACCACATCTCCTTTTTCAAGCATTTCCTTAATCTCTTCAGCTTTGTAACCTGCTGCCAGCAGTACATCTTTAGTATGCTGACCAAAAAGAGGGGCGAGACTTCTCACCTGGCCGGGCGTATCGGATAGCTTGATAGCCATTCCCAACTGTTTAATACTACCCAGGGTAGGATCCTTTATCTCTATTACCATGTTACGAAGAAGTACTTGAGGATCACGAACAGCTTCATCAAAGGTATTAACTTTAGAGATGGGTACATCCTTGGTCGATAGGAAACTGACCCACTCATCACTCGTTCTGGTCAAGAAAACCTGTTCCAAATATGAAGATATCTCTGCCCATTTATCACCTTCGGGCTTGCTATAAAAATGTTGCGGTTGGCAGTGGTCAGCAAGGTAATCTTCTTTCCCCAGAGCTCGGCAAAGGTTTTGCCAAAACCACGGCTCTATGGCACAAATTACAATATATGTATCGTCCTTGGTTTTGTATGTTTTGGAGTAGGGATAAGCATTGTGCAGGACAGTTTCACCCCGTTTAGGCAATATTCCATCACGGAAGTAGTCTACAGACAAATTAGTTAAAAAAGTCATGACCCCATCGGTATAAGATATGTCGACATACTGCCCCCGCCCTGTGTTGCTTCTGGCCAGCAAAGCGATTAATACACCCATAACGCCATGCAGGGAAGCTCCGGCAAAATCGCCTAACAAATTCATAGGCGGAACGGGTGGGCCCTCCCTATTGCCGAAAAGGCTGAGAGCTCCGGCAACAGCCAGGTAATTGCCATCATGGCCCGGCAAATTTTTGTATGGACCGTCCTGACCGTATCCACTGAAAGAACAATAAATAATACGAGGGTTTATTTCTTTGATAGTCTCATAGTCTATTGCTAAACGCTTGACAACGCCGGGTCTAAAACCCTCAATAATAACATCAGCCTCCTTCGATAATCTGTGAAATATCTGGCGACCAATTTCAGACTTTAAATTCAGCCCTATACTCTTCTTATTACGATTTAAAGCATCAAAAGCAGCTTCCCGTCTTCGCTCTTCGCCCTTCGGTGAAGCCTGGAAGTTCAGCGCATTGGGAGCAGCATTCTCGACTTTAATCACCTCGGCTCCAAAATCACCCAGGATCATAGTGCACAGGGAATTTGGTACATATTGACCGAGATCGAGAATTCTAATACCGTTTAAAGCCAGCATCTTTTTCTCCTTTGAACCAATGCCCAGCAATTTATTTTTGTGGCGACATAATGTCTGAAATTTTGTCTAATCTGATGATGGCAGGGCTTTTGGCTGCTGCAATTCCATATCCTTGCCACAGCACTGTGCGGTTCCCGCGCCGGCCTTGGTACAAAGAACCTCGGTCCCGCAGGCCGCGCACTTGAATCTCTTACCAAGCTGGTTAGCCATATGTATCTCTCCTGTTAAATAGCTGTGTTTACTTCTTCTGTTCCATAGGCTGGCCGCAACAGGCGATGGCGCCGCTGCCGCCTTTAGTTACGATGAACTCGGACCCGCACTTGGGGCAGACATATTTCTTGCCCATTTGATTTGGCATGGTCGCTAAATCCTCCTTTAATGGCCGAAACCCGAATTAACAAACCTTAATAAGTTCCTAAAGCTCCATTTCCTTAAAATCGTCGGCAATGATCAGTTTTGCTTCGGTCATCTTCTGAACATCTTCAACTGTGATTCCGGGGATGACTTCTTTTAAAACCAGACCTTTTGGTGTTACTTCTATAAGGGCATAGTTAGTAACGATAAAATCGATGCACTCTTTAGCAGTCAAAGGATATTCGCACTTTTTTAAAATCTTCGGATCGCCACCCGGTGTGACGTGTTCCATGGCAATAATCACCTTTTTAGCGCCGACAGCCAGGTCCATCGAACCGCCGATGTTACCTGTATTTCCCAGGCCTCGAGCCGGATTGTTCCAGCCGGCAAGGTCGCCTTTCTCAGACACCTGCAGCGCACCCAGCACTGCAACATCCATACGGCCGCCTCGGATCATGGCAAAGGATGTCTCAACGTTGAAATAGCATGATCCGGGGAGATCACAAACATGTTGACAGCTCGCATTAATACGGTCGGGATCGACATCACCCTCTTCTGCCAACGGTCCGCACTTAAGCATGCCGATCTCGGACTGTATAGTAATGTCACGACCTTCTATCCAGTTAGATACCAGTGTCGGTATGCCGATGCCCAGGTTCACGTAGCTGCCATCCTCAAGCATATTGGCTATACGCAACGCGATCATTTCACGCTCAATAGGCGGCATCTCAGGTAAAAAGACTTTACTCTTGGTCACTATGTTATTCTCCGCTGGATATTTTTAACTTGCTAAACCGCTACACGATTAAATTCAGGCCTACCTGTCTCGATTACGCGCTTTACGAATATTCCCGGTGTATGGATAAAGTTTGGGTCGAGTTCTCCCACTGCTGTGAATATCTCAACCTCTGCAATCGTCACCCTGGCAGCCATTGCCATAGCGTTATTATAGTTTTGTGCCGTGAAGCGATAGATAAGATTGCCTTCAGGGTCGCCCTTCCATGCATGTACAAAGGCGTAATCCGGCTCCAGGGCGTTTTCAAGGATGTTTTCTTTCCCCTTAAAAACCCGCATCTCTTTGCCCTCTGCGACAACGGTTCCTGCGCCTACAGGAGTGTAAAAAGCCGGTATTCCTGCACCGGCACAGCGTAGTTTCTCGGCAAATGTACCTATGGGAAATATCTCAAGCTCAATATCCCCTTTCCTTACAGCTTGCTCAAAGGCATGGTCCGCACCCCTGGTAGCTGAGCGCGGAAATGGATAACTGCAGATCGCCTTTTTGATCTGGCCGTTGGTTACAAGCTCCAGCATTTCTTCATTCCCCGTGCCAACCTGCTGAACGACCACCGTCAGATTCTTTACACCTTTCTTAACCAGCGCCTTTGTGAGCGCAGTAGGTTTCCCTGCCGAAAAGAAACCACCGAAGGCGATTACAGCGCCATCAAAGACATCTGCAATGGCTATATCTGTATTCGGGCATAATTTATCCATTAACCCAATCCTCAGCTTGGTAAATTGCGATAGTATAATAACAATGTGCATAAGGTTTGTCAATACATGTTTAATGACTATTGACAAAACTTATAGTAACTGTTATTGTAGTATCCTAATTAGCCGTTTTAATATTTACGCCAATACATTTTTATTTGGGCACAGGTGATGCATCTATCAATTGGGTTGGTGAAATTTAGGGTAACGTTTATCGAATCGGCTTTTAAATCGGATTGTAGTGGCATGTTACAGGTAGTTTTGTGCCGGGTGCAGCCGGTCTATATAGAGGATTGGACGGCTTTGATCAGCGCCGCGTATTCGGCATAGAGGAAATATAGTCTGAGATCAGTCAGAGAAGGAGGCATGAATGAAGGACAAAAAGAAGCGGTTCTTTACCAGGGCTGAATTGGAGGACATGGGTACTCCGACCGTGGATTTAGTCCAGCAGGCCATTGATGCCGGTGAACTGGAAAAGGCTAAAAAGCTGGCAAGAAGAATGTTCCGAGAGTTTTCTTTCCAGCATGATGCCTGGGTGAATTGGATAACAACGTTATCGAGCTATATCTATAGACATAACGGGGATGAAGCCGTTTTTGAAGCGGTATCTGAATGCTTAGAAGAGCTGTCCATTGCTGCGGATGCTTACCGCAGTCAGGACCCGGGGCGTCAGGCTCAGATGCTGGCTGCCGGCTTAAGAGCTCATTTAACGCCGGTAGTAGTGGAGGAAGATGATGAAAAATTTACTGTGATGATGTCCCCCTGTGGCAGCGGGGGAAAGCTCATATCCAATAAGAAATATGAAACTTCAAAGAACTTGGCCAGGATTAAAAAACCGCAGAGAATAACTTTCGGCAGGGGCGATTTCCCTATTTATTGCGCTAATTGTGCAATTGAGAACATCGTCCCCATGAAAAAAACAGGCTATCCTATCTGGGTAACCGATGTGGCGGAAAAATTAGGGGAAACACCCTGCAAGTTGCATATATATAAAGACCCCGATGAAATCCCTGCCAAATATTACGAGAGGTTTGGGTTAAAAAAACCGGCTCCGAAGAAGAGCAAGTAGATCGATTAGTTACATGCAACATTAATAGATCATTGATTGCCAAGTCTGTTGACAGATCAGGATTAAATTAATTTGAAGGAGGAGAACATGGAATCAACTGCTGAATCAACGCAATCTCAGAAGACCTATTCAATCACTAATGGCCAGAAGGCCAGTATTCTCATCGTCATGTTATTGCTGATGATGATCAATTACGCTGACAGGTCGATCCTGTCTGTGACGTTGCAGCAGATCAAAGTTTCACTCGGTTTATCCGACACGGAACTCGGCGCAATACAAACTGCATTCCAGATCATGGTTGGCCTGGTTACAATCCCGCTTGGCTGGCTGATCGATCGCTGGAGCCGGCGCAAGCTGGCCGCCATAATGGCACTGTTGTGGAGTACGACGACCTTTCTCACCGGCCTGTGCACAAATTTCGTCAGCCTGATCGTTGTCCGGGCGGCTGTAGGCCTGGGAGAGGACGGCTTCACAACCCTTGGATCAGGCTGGCTGTCAGTGGCATTCAGCAAGACTAAAAGAGCAATCGTGGCCGGCGTCTTTGGCATGGGTGGCACCGGCGGCACTGCACTCGGCATGATAGTGGGCGGAATTATTGTTACTAAGACGGGAATGTGGCAAATGCCGTTTTTCATATTCGCCATCCCCGGTATCATCCTGGGCATATGGGCACTCTTCCTGAAAGATTATCGGAGCCCGAGACAGGAAGGAGAGGCCTGGTTCAACAGGCAATACTTCAAGGGCTGGATACAGTGTTTTAGAATAAAGTCATATTTATTTACGGTATTGGGACACATGTGTTTTGGTTTGATGGCGTTTACCTGGGCCGGCTGGCTGCCCGCTTTCATGATGCGTGCATATGATATAACTGCCGCGCAGGCTGGAAGCATAGTGGGGTCCGCCGCTCTAATGGGCATCTTGGGCGCACTAACTGCCGGTTTCGTTGCGGATGCCTGGTACAGAAAGAACAAGGGGGCGCGTATTTATGTAATGACCATAGCTCAGTTCCTGTTTGCCTGCCTGGTGGGCGCTGCAATCTACTTCATGGGTTCGATATCGATACCTGCTATAACCGGTATTCTGTTTGCATCAATGTTCGTAATCGGTATTGCAACCTCCATTATTTTCAGTCTTACAATGGATGTTACGCCGGTCTCTCACCGATTCTCTTCTTATGGTGTTCTCGCGACGTGCGTATTCGTTGTAGGTGCGGTAGGCCCGTCGATCGTGGGCGCTATTTCTGACGCTGTCGGGGGTGGAGCTGCCGGCATACGCGCCGGGTTCCTCTGGCTGCTTCCCATCTCCTTTTTGGCTGTGGTTTTCTATGCCATCAACTGGAAATTCTATCCAAAGGAGAGCCAGCTGGTGAGCGACACTGTGTTAGCTGAGAAATAGCGGCATTCTATTATTGAATGGGAGAAAATGGCAACGGCGGAATACCAGGGGCAAAACAATGGATTTGCCGGGAAATTTCGCCGTTGCCAGGTTCAATGGTTAGGAGATGCATTATAGCTTGAGACAATAGGAAACAATACTTTGCGGAGAGTCGACCGCCATTAGTTAGAAGGTATGATTGAATGGTGTTGTAAATCAACTATTTTATGGAGGAAATCAGAATGGCAGGACCGTTGACAGGAATTAAAGTGCTTGACGTCGGTGCTTTTGGAGTAGGCCCCGTGGCGTGTGGCTTGCTTGCACTTATGGGTGCTGAGGCTATCCGGATCGAGCCGCCAAGCTTGGACGGGCTGATCTTTATTGGCGTTATTGTGGGTGGCTATGGGCAGAGCTATATAAGCAGTCACTACAATAAGAAAAACATAATAATAGATTTAAGAGATGCGAAGGGGAAGGAGTTGGGCATAAAACTCATCCAGTGGGCTGATATTGTAATTAATAACCGGCGGCTCGGGGCGCTTGATAAGATAGGTTTAGGCTACGATGTAATGAGTAAAATTAATCCACGGGTGATCTATATTGAGAGCACATCTTATGGTACTAAAGGGCCCTGGTCCAAGTATGCTGCTGCCGACCACTTCGTACAGGCGGCGTCGGGTTTCGCCAGCATAAATGGAAAAGAAGATGGTGAGATGGAAATATTCAGGTATGTCGCACTGGCGGACTGCAATGCTTCGCTGACAATCACGGCGGCGGCATTAAGCGGACTGATGGCCAGGGAAGTCACAGGTAGGGGACAAAAAATTGAGACTTCACATCTGCAGTCAACCATGTCCATGCAGCTAAACCGGATGTCTGAATTTTTTGCTGCTGATGTGAATCCCCAGAGATTGGGAAGCGCGAATATTCATATTGTTCCCTCTCAAGCTTTCAGGACCTGGGACAACAAATATATAAATATAAGCGTACATAAAGAGCGATACTGGCCGAAGTTATGCAAAGCACTGGAATTACAGAGCCTGCAGAACGATCCCAGGTTCAAGACGAACGCTCAAAGGGTTAAAAATCGCGCTGAATTAATCCCGCTAATACAGGAAAAGATAGCGGACAAGCCTGCGTACTGGTGGAAACTTCATCTGCTGAGATGCGACGTGCCGCATGGGACTAACTATGACTATGAAAACCTCGTAAGTGATCCACATGTGCAGGCAAACCAATGGCTGTTCGATATGGACAGCATGTTTGGAGCCTTCAAAGGGTATGTCGCTCCCTGGAACTTCAGTAAAACCACGACAGAAAAAATGACACCTACGGTGAAACCGGACCAAAATCGTGAAGAGATACTGAAAATGCTGAACGCATAGAGCGATACACGGTTAATAGCGAATAACTTGGAAAGGAGAAGGAAATGGCAGAAGCAAAAAAGCCCGAGGTTCTTGGAGGAACAAAGGTAATTGATTTAAGTGAGGATATGGCCGGTCCCTATTGTTCTATGCTTCTGAGTGATCTCGGCGCAGAGGTGATTAAAGTTGAGAGCATCGAGGGTGATGCCGCCAGGCAGTTCGGGCCTCTCCTAAATGGTGAAAGCTCTCTTTTCATGTGCTTGAACCGTAACAAGAAGAGTATCGCCGTAGATCTGAATAAGCCTGAAGGCAAGGAGATAGTATATCAACTGGCTCGCAGTGCTGATGTATTCTTAGAGAGCTTCGATACAGGCTATGCGAGTAAACTCAGTCTGGGGTACGAAGATATAGTCCCGATAAAACCTCAGGTGGTGTACTGCTCGATATCCAGCTTCGGCGAAACCGGGCCTTATAAAAACAGGCCTGCATCCGAACTCGAATTGCAGGGGCTTTCCGGATATCCACAGTATCTTGGTGAACCTGGTGAGGAGCCCGTCAGGCTCGGAGCGGACGTAGTGGCCATCACAAGCGGTATACATGCGATGCAGGGAATACTGGCGGCCCTATATCACAGAAGAAAAACAGGTGTGGGGCAAAAAGTAGAGGTCGCCATGTGGCGCTCCCAGATACAGGTAGGATCATATTGGTGGCAGGCATTCTGTAATCCTGATGTATATGGAGGATTTTTCTTTACCGGTCCCTATGATCATGCCGAGCATGGTTATACAACCCTGGACAGGCCGATAGTATTTTCAGTCATAGGCCGAGTCAGCGGCGGAATAGAAAAAGCTTTAGATATATGGGTGGAATTCTTAAAGAAAATCGGTCTTGAAGAGTTGCTTCAAGATCCATGGTTCAGATATAAGGGGTTGAGGGCCGTTGGCGTAGGTAGGGATGCACAGGAAATGAAGCCGCTTTTTGAAACGTATATGGCTGATAAGAAGAGCGAAGACATTATAAATATGCTTGAAGAACAGGGGGGTATGGGTTCTGCCATATATGATTATGAGGCACTCTTCGGGAAACCGATGCACCCTCAGGTACAGGCTATAGACATGATCAAGGAAGTGGAACACCCTGTTGCCGGCAAGACAAAGGTACTTGCCATGCCATGGACCTTGTCTGACACACCCGCACAGATCAAAGCCCCGTCGCCGACCCTTGGTCAGCATACTGCTGAAATCCTGAGTGGTTTGGGTTACGACGAAAAAGAGATTTCCAGGTTAAAGAAAAACAAGATAGTCGCCTGATGGTTGTGTATCAGCTTTTCAGTGTCAATAAGGAGAAATTTTGAATTACGAATATGCCACACGTTAATGATGAAATTAAGAAAGTGTTTCAGTACCCTGTTCTCCAGGCAATCGCCCGGCGCAGGGGGCGCAGGTTCCCTCAGGGATGCACATCGCCTGAAGGAGTAATGCATCATGAATCAAGATTAAGTCCCTTTCCACTCAGCGATAATGAGTTGGCTTTATTATGTTGGGCAGGTGCAGGCGTAACCGGCACGATTACGGGAGATCTGCCAACAAGGTATTTTGGGAATATATTTGGTAGCTGGGTAGGAAAAGCTACTCCCTATCCGTGCAATGTTCACAATACCAGGCTGTTTTTCACTAATGACAGCGGTACTTATTTATATAATCCGGATCAAGCCAGCAAACATGCCGAAATTGAGGATGTTAATGATTGGGATAAAATAACCGCACAGTACAATGGCAGCTGTGTAAAAATATTGAACGAACGTGTGGAGTTCATTCCAAAACTACTGGGTAATACAATGAACTGGAACATTAATAAACCGGGCACCACCATATTCATACCGGTTGTTGACCAGACTGCAGAATATATTAATTTCATATTGTCAGTTTATGACAGGGAAGGCCGTGGATATCGTATGGTTGATGATTTGAAGAATCAATCAGCCGGATTGCAGCAATTCATTGATAATGGACAATTGAAAGGGCCTGATATACCGGTATCGTCAACAGAGACAAATGTACAATATGGCAACATAGCGCCAGCCTATCTGATGCTTGAAAATATTCATCTTGTCGCTGAGGCTATGGGTCTGGGAGCTATCATGTTTAGCGGCTATGTTGGACAGATCGTTCTGGGAGTGACTCCATTCAGTAAAGGCCTTGGCTTCCGTGCCTCTATGACCAGGGACGGCAAGCCCAATCCGGTTGGACTTGATGGCATATTTGAAGCATATTGCCCACCCTATTACAAGAGTATGGATGAGGCCGTGGAAGCGTTCTGTAATAAAAAATATGGCTCAAATGGCATCTATTCTGCCGAATACAGTGGAATGACGCCCTTTAAAAACTGGAAAAGTATTCAGCCTGACTTTAATAGGCCGTCGGAGTTGTCTTTGCGGCAAGTCAAATCTTATTTTAATTATTTGTACGATCAATATGGGAGGATTCCCGCAACCTTGGATACAATGCTGCTTCCCGTTTGGTTGCAGGTACATCATCTTGAGACTGAATTCTATGATAAATATTTCCCTGAAGAAATGATTACGCAAGAACATCGAAATCACATGAAGCTCTGGCACGATATCAGGTAACTTTTTAACGAATATAGCTATGCTGAAAACAAGAATTTGCAGGATACTAAATATTGAATATCCAATCATACAGGCACCCATGAACTGGATCAGCGGGGCAGATCTGGTCGCGGCGGTTTCAGCCAGCGGCGGCTTGGGAACACTCGGGCCGAATGCAGGGCAAACGACACCCTGTAATGACGAGAGGGAAGTGGCAGAGCGTCTGCGCGGTCAGATTAATAAAGTCAGAAGCATCACTGACAAACCTTTCGCAGTAAATGTTGCTGTTGCGTCTGGAGATGCAAAGAAATTCAGCGATGCTTATGTAAAAACAGTTATCGACGAGCGTGTTCCAGTGGCGATTGTAACCATGGGCGGTCCGCAAATTTATACCAGGGAACTTAAAAATGCCGGGGTGAAAGTAATACACACCATATCAACTGTGAGACACGGCAAACGGGCTGAAATTGAAGGCGTCGATGCTGTTGTTGCAGGAGGCTATGAAAGCGGCGGCCATCTGGGAAACGAAGATCAAACGACTTTGTGTCTTGTTCCTCAAGTGGTGGATGCCTTGAGCATACCAGTTATTGCCGGCGGGGGCATCACAGATGCCAGGGGTTTAGTGGCAGCACTTGCACTTGGTGCAGAAGCGGTATTCATGGGGACTCGCTTTTTAGCGACCAATGAAAGTGACGCACACCCTAATGTCAAACAAGCTGTGTTGAAGGCAACGGATTCAGACCTGGTGGTACTGTGTAAAAATAGAGGTGTCGGCATGTCGAGAGTGATAAAAAATGCCTGGAGCAACAAATTTTACGAAAAAGAGATCTCGGGAGCATCTCTGGAAGAGCTCGTAAATCTGATGGAATCACATATTATGGCAGAGCCCGGTTATCTGGTAAGCCGCATGTACGGCACATTTTGCCTCGGTGATGTAGTGCAGGGCTCATTATCGGTCAGCGGTGCAGTTGGATCTATTAACGAGTTAATGAGCGCCGGAGATGTGGTAAAACAGATGATGTCCCAGGCAAAAGAGCTGTTGAAAAATCTCAATAAATAGGGACGTACTTTGTATCTGTAAAAACCGATTATGATGTTGCCATATCTAATACATTACTGCTCTGACACTGTCTCTCATCATCATTCAGCCGCCACCAATCGCAATTACTAGTTTCACTGAATCGTTTTCTCTTAATATGGTAGTATTCCATGTGGGTTCGTCATTAACATGGGCAACTATGGATTTCTGACGGTCTTTAGGTATTCCCAATAATACAATCAAGTTGTTTACAGTACAGTTAGCGGGCACTTCAATTAACGAATCGCTTGGATATTTTTCCGTGTTGATAAATTTGCCGAGAAACTTGTGATAATTTAGACTGATTTTCATACAGCTACCCCTGTTACCGTTTCATCTTACCAAGTGATGTCATCAATATTATTGCGAAGTAGTTCGCGAGTTGAGGGTTTCCCAGAAGCTTCAGGTCCCAGTTGTTAATTGCGTCCTGTAGACCTGTTTCTCCTCCAAGCGCAAGGGCTTTAAAGGCAATAGAAGCATCTTTCCATACAAATGCCAGGTCGAATTTATTAAATACTTTATCCGATGAATAAATTCCGTTTTTAAAAATGAATCTTCTTCCCCGCTTACCGTCTTCGGTTACCATCACATAAACGAGTTTGCGGGGGCTGATCAGTTCCCTGAGTGATTTATTACGTTTAACAGTCATACCCATCATGAAGCTTAGTACGTTCAGTAATATCTGGAACAACATTTCAGGACCACCTCCAGCATTGATTCAGGTAAAGCGGAAATACTATTGCCAAGCTTGTTTATTACATCACCTCTCCGCGCAGGCCAGGAGCGTTCTTTTAACCAATGTCCTGGCAACCGCCACCATGTATTTGTTGTGCTCGAGCGGCTTTGCCGCCGATACAGCAGCTTTACCGGCCTCTTCAGCGAGTGCTTCATCTATTTTCTTGCCGATAACCGCCTGCTCAGCCTGAACGGCCCTGTAGGGTATGACATGGACGGCGTTGAGGCAGATCCTGGCGGCCGAGACCTTGCCGTCCTTGCGGGTGAGCATGACCGCGCAGTTGACGATGGGGAAGTCGA
>CAYVBI010000006.1:0-30453 GCA_964448985.1 uncultured Dehalococcoidales bacterium | reverse complement strand
CGGCTCAAGATTTTTTTAGAGCGTTAAGGCGGCTTAATGTGACATCTCTTTTGATCCACCATACCGCTAAAAAGACCGACCTGAGGAGTAAATCCCCTTTTGGATCAGCCTACTTCAACAATCTGCCCAGGTCAGTCTGGGAACTTACCTCACACCAGGAGCCTGGCATCGACAAGCTCAACGTTATGATGTCCCACTATAAATGTAACGTGGATACAAAGCACCCGCCGATTGGCATAGAGGTCATTTTTAACAAGGTGGAAGGCAAGACCATATTTCGCAGGATAAACGTCGAGAACGTAGCAGAGTTTGAGATTAAGTTATCCCTGGGCAAACGCATATTGATGGCTTTGAAACGGGGACCCATGACGGTGATCGACCTGTCTGACGGGTTAAACGAACCGCAAAACAAGATAAGAGCCCGGCTTTCAAACTTACATGATTCCAAGTATGTGGCCAAGCTCAATGATGGCAGGTGGTGTTTACCGCATGTCAATTAACAGGCGCACACCTCCAGCGCACACCCGCGCACACCTGTGCGTTTTGGGCGCACACCCCACTGTGCGTTATCAACCGATAAATGAGAGTGCGTTAGCTACAACGCACACCTGTGCGCACAGTTGCACACTTACCGCACATCCCAGGGGATATATATCCCTAAAGGGATATATCCCTGGTGTACATGGCTGTGCAGGAGAGTAAATGGCTATGTTAAAAGCTCTTTACTCCGATCCCTGGGTAGATATCTTTAACGGTAACTGTCTGGATATCCTGGCAGAGTTACCGGCTGAAAGTGTGCAGGCATGCGTGACTTCGCCGCCATACTGGGGACTGCGACGTTATGAAGGCCAACAAGATTACATCTGGAACAACCACAACGATTGTGAGCATGAGTGGGCTGACAGATCATACATTCGCAATAACGATCAAACAGCTAGCGATAAGCAAAAGACCAATTCCGGCAGTGTTAATAGGGACGTTCCAATTCAGCATTGCCAGTGCCTCAAATGCCAGGCATGGAACGGCGCTTACGGCCTGGAGCCGGCGCCTGAAATGTACATCGAACATACTGTCGAGATACTTCGGGCAATAAAGCGCGTGCTGAAAAAAGACGGGATTGTCTGGTGGAACATCGGGGATAGCTATGCCGGCAGTGGTAAGGCCGGCAATAACCCTGATTACTACGGCAAGCATAAAGAGTTCGGCAAGCCATCAAGTCACATCGAGAGGTTTGGATTATCCGGCATCGTACCCAGAGGATTAAAGCCTAAAGACCTGTGCCTCATTCCATTTAGAGTGGCCATAGCGGCTCAACAAGATGGCTGGTATATGCGCTCTGTGGTTATATGGAGCAAGCCAAATCCTATGCCTGAATCGGTCAAAGACAGGCCAACAGAAGCGCACGAATATATTCTCATGCTGACCAAGAGCGCTAAATATTACTTCGATTCTGATGCTGTCAGGGAGCCAGCGCGGGATTGGGGAGACAGGGATCGCTCCAAATACAGGATGGGCACCAATGACCCACTGCTCAAACAACACGGAATGGTCAAAGGCGACTTCGCTTCAATCGGCAGGAATATACGGTCGGTCTGGGAGATCACCACGCAGAACTATTCCGGCGCCCACTTTGCCACCTTTCCTGAAGAAATCCCCATGCGTTGTATCATGGCTTCCACCAGACCAGCTGATATCGTGCTTGATCCTTTCGGCGGCAGCGGTACAACCGGCAAAGTAGCCAAACAACTTGGCCGCAAGGCCGTCTTGATTGATACGTCGGACAAATACTGTGAAATGCAGATTGAGCGAGTACAGTCGGTTTCTATGCCATTGGAGATTAATGCTTAACCGGGTGATTGCAAGGGCGAGGCTAAGGAATGATTACCAAGAAAATGCGACAAAAAGTGTTTGACAAAGCCGGCCACCTTTGCGAAGTCTGCCGAGGCCCAGGTGATTTCCGCGGCCTGGCGATACACCACAAAATCAAGAGGTCACAAGGCGGCAAGGACGAATTGAATAATCTGATCCTACTATGCGGCCGGCACCATGCCAGGGAACACGGAATAAAGGAGGTTATTGATGCCTGAATTCATAAGTTGCTGCAATGAACCCAGCCGGTTGACCTGGTTGAGTTTGGTAGCCATGTTCAAAGGGAAGGCTCGAATTAGGGCTCGAAGAAATATCACACTTAAGGTCAAGTTGGAGAGCCCGGAGAAAATTGCCCGCCTAATGACTATTAAGCCGCGATGGGATAGAAACGATGGGATACAGTAACGGACAAATCAAGTTTATCATGGAGAACTATATTGATTTGGCTTCCGGCAACATGCCGGTCGATAAAGCCACAAAATGGCTCAAATCGGTTTCCGGTCGTAAAGATTATAATGCCACGTTTAGTATTTGGAAGGCGGACATAGACCGGGCGATCAGCAGTTTGTGCCCCAAGAACGATATATGGCATAAGGTAGCAACGGAAATAACGCCATCGATGCTATTGCATATATCAAGGTCAAAGGAATTGAGCAGGATGCAGAGAGATATTGTGAACCTTTGCATCATTCGAGATTGCCCAAGCATGGATTGTGAGAGGGCTATCTATTGTGTTAATCAGGGTATTATTACCAGGATGCGAAAGTTACTGAATGGTAAGTATGAGAATAAACATAGAGAATTAATATAGATTTGAATCTGTTTATCCTCGTAATTAGCCGCACTTTGACTTTTATTACGCGTTATCTGGATTTATGGAATCTGCCACTTCTTTTACCTTTGGAGCTTCGAGGCCCACCTAACAGTGCGTTGTTCGAAAGGTTCATGTAATATTCGTTGAGCATATGTTCTTTGGACGGGTCTGGAGGCGGTGGCAAAGGTGGTAATGCCATCTCGTCAATTAACTGCTGATAGAGAATTTTAGCTGCTTTCAAACGGCGGAAGCTATCTATTATAGTGCCATCCTTAATAACGTAATATTTTCCGTCCATGGGTGTCGAACCACAATCACACTCAATTGCAATATTGGCTCTGGGATGAAATTGCCTGTACAAATTCGATAGCCTCAAAGTATATTTTAGCATGCATACAAAAATGCTTTTAGCGCAGCCGGGGTATGTCTGTAATACTTGATATCGGGCGAGTTCTTCCCTCTAAGAAAGCACTTAGGTTAGAGATCCCTTTCCCAAGCGTTTTTATCAAATGGAACGCAGTTACTGGTACATTGAGATACGGTAGACGATAGTTGGTATATATCGACGTTCTAGTGGGGGAAGTGCTGGCGGTCCCTGTGAACATTGAAGGGTTTATCTTGGATCCCAACCATAGAGAGTTGGCTTTATATTTAGGGTCACTGATCATATCGAGTGCAGGGGATCGAAAATCCCAAATAGGTTTCGTCAGTATGAAATGAAATACTTCCACTCCACGATTATGGAACCATGACATCCATTTACTAACGCCTACATTTATTCCGAATGTTCCGCTTGCAGAAGGATATTTCTGCTTGACTTCTAACACGGCGAGACTGTTACCGTTGAATATGAACCCATCTACGTCCCATACGCTCTGAAAGTAGGATGATAGAAAGCAATTTGCAAACAGCCGCTGCAATGCAGCAAATCGTAACTGACCGAATTCAACCAACAATTCAATGGCTTGATTCTGGCGCGCGGAAGTGACTCCTTGATTAGGCATCGCAGGAGCGCTGCAAGTTACGGCACCTATGTTGGAAAAGATAATTGAAACCGGCACATAAGTATCGACGCTCTGCAGAATGGCCGGTTTATCTATATTGTTGATATCCAGCTTTATGCCCCGGAACTCATTTGTCGTTCCTATGTAGACACGGATTAAATAGCATTCTATTTTAAGCTCGAGCAGTTTCTTGATCACGCGTAGGTCAATGATTGTGAGGGGACCGTCAGAAAACTTAAAGAGACAGTAGTCTTCGATGCTGCGCGGCTTACGTAATAGCCACCAACCGTCCGATATAGCTAATGTTGGGCCATCGCAAGGGAAGAGATCATTTTGAAATACATGTTCAATACAAATACCCTCCAATCGAGTGTCTTTATCACGCCTCAGAACGTCTCTAAGTGCTTCAGCGCTACTGAGGTTTAGTTGCGGGAAATTTTCGCATGGATCTTTCATTTTGATTAAGTACCTTAAATCATTATCTATAACTATGATAATAAAGTTCTAAATTGACCTTATTAACAAATTGTAAAGCGGATGATCCTTTCCAATATAGCAATAGTTTTGAGGAGGGGTAAATTGATGGGGTATTTCTGAGGCGGAATAGTCTGCCCTTATATTCTGTAATTTTATTGGTTTGTCTAGAACATGGGCGGAAGCTATTTCAACGCAATAACCCCGATCTTTCCCGCGGAAATATTGAGAGAATTCTTTTTCTGATATACCACCCGACAATTTATATCTATTCCATAAATCGTCAATATCCCCTAGGAAGATATTGGCAACTTCACAGAAACCCGAAATTGCTTTGATCGGGGATGATATATAAACAAACATGTATCTACCATGCACAACATGGGGAAATACCCTTCTAAATTCAACTGTCTTCACACCCATAAATATCTTCTCAGCATAGCGTGGTTGAATTGAAATCAAAATGAACTTCTCTCCCAACATCAAATAACCTGCTTCATAATTATACCTGCATTTCATGATTGATTGTTAAGTTTCTTGTCTATGTAAACTGGACAGAGTATTCTGTATGCCATAGATATGTGAAGCAGGAGGCCAGCTTAATGATGAAAACGCTTGAGGATGTCCATAAAGAATTAGTAAAAATCAAGGCGATGGATTTCGTAACAACGCACCGAGCTCACGATACTGGCATAGGGAAAACTCTGGAGGATTTATTAGGGTTGAAGGAAAACAATCTTAAATTACCCGATATCGGTGATATAGAGCTTAAAGCAAAAAGAATTGACAGCGGTAGCATGCTTACACTTGCGACTAAAAGCCCGAACCCTAAGGGCACCAACCGGCTACTCTTTGAGGCTTATAAATATAAAGACAATTTAGGCGAATATGGACTACACACAACTGTTGATGGGTCAAAACCAAACAATTTAGGTTTCCAATCGATATTTAAAGATAATAAATTGTATCTTTCTAATAAAGGGAATATAGAAGCATATTGGCCTATAACTGTATTTGATGATGTACTAAAGGCAAAATCGAATAAAATACTGTTGGTATTTGCTGAGACTAAGGGAGAACGCAAAACGGCAACAGAACAATTCCACTATATAGAAGCATTCCTACTATCCGAATTAAGTATAGCCAAATTTAAGACTGCCATTCTAAACGATAGATTGAAGGTGGATATACGAATCGGGGTATACAGAAGTGGCAGTTCAAAAGGCAAGTATCACGATCATGGGACAGGATTCAGGATAAATAAAACATACTTCCTTGAGCTATTTGACAACTACAAGCAGATACTTTAGCTCTGAGGTTTCCAGAAGTCCAGGATATATTCCATGGTGGTCCCCAATTTTATGTAGTTATTTGGCCACCCGAATATGCCGACGCCGTTAATTAGATTGCGCCTATCCCAGATCAGAATATTGCGCAACTCGTAACCAACGTTAGTCATTTCCTGCACAATATATATATGGGTTGGGATTCGCTTATTTTCCCACCAAAGGTCATTAACATTGATTACGCAATGGGATTTAGGCCTAAGCAAGGGAAGTATACCGCGATAAATTTCCGCTAGTGCTTTACTATATGCAATCGGCTCTAATGTGCCAAGGTCATTTGGATCCTGCGAATATTGTTGCACAGTTAAATAATGCTTATTACTCCGTAAATCGCCTCTCATGCTTTTATTTAATTTTGGTTTACCAAGGAATTGAGAATATGGAGGAGATGTCACTGCTAGCGTGACTGTATTTTCTTTCAAATAATCAGGTATGTTGCGAGCGTCATCTTTAATCATTATTTGCTTGGTTGTATTTAGTAAATTACCCTGCGACAACCGAGTATTTGCAACATCAACGAACTCCTGTTTAAGATCAAAGGCGACAGCATTTCGGTTGAGATCCTGTGCTGCTAATAAAGTTGTGCCAATACCACCAAATGGATCAAGAACCAGCTCTCCTTCATGTGTAAATAAGCTAATGCACTTCGCTGGGAGGCCAATTGGGAATACTGCAGGATGAACGCTCTTATCTCTAATGTCTCGCTTTTCATATGAGAATTCCCAGAGAGCAATCTGGCTTTTAATCCACTCTTTTGCTGTTAAGCAATTAATATGATTATCTGGACAACTACAAATTTTCTCGCAACCTATGTCTAATAATTTCTTTGACTTCATTTTGGCGACCATCTCAAAAATAATCTCCTAGATTATACATTATCAGTGAGGGTGATGCGGTCGTACTGGTGCTGGCGGTTATAATAGCCCTGCGGGGACAGTCTATCTCACGTGAGAAGCTCAAGCTAACGCATCGATCACTATTGACAAGCCAGATACGAAATCAATAAGTTGACAAATACAACCGAACGTAAATATAATTGAGGTAAGTTGGATAAGTCCGCAGAAATGCGGGCTTTTTTATTTGGCCAGGACTTTAAGACAAGGTGCTGCTGTTTAATGGGGAACGGTCAAATGGCCTTTAACTTTTATAAAAATATCGGCACAAACAAAGATAAGTATGTGCCGAGGTTCAGACAGACTTAAAGTGCCACTGCCTATTCGAGTGACAGTTTTTTCGATCAGTAACTGAGGTATATTCCACTCCATTAGCATCGTTTTAGCTTCTGTAATGATATCTTGACGTGTAACGGGCTCGTTATATTTAAAGTTCTCAAATTCCAATTCCTTATGGTTGTCTGTAATATAATCCTTTCTGCTTTTCCCATTTTGATTTGAGTAATGGTGAAGATAGATTGGTGCAGGTTGATGATGATTATCACTGAGAAACTGTTCCACAGATTTTCCGATTGCAATTAATTTTGTATTATACTTGGCCACTAAAGAAAGTTCCTTCTGTAATAATGGATACCAGTTTTGATAACGCTCTTCTCGCTCCGTATCAGCAATCTTAGTATTCATTGCCCCCTTAGACAAATCGGTAATATAGTATGTTGATCCATCATTACATAAATATCGCCGAATACAATAGTGCAAAATAAAATCCTCAAGCGAATACATAAAATTCCTATAACCTGAGGCTATCTGCTGTTCTGCGTCAAGGCGATCTTTAGCCCATTTATCATAAGAAGGCTCCATGCCGATGAATACGAAATCAACTGGGCCATTCGGTGGAACATTGGGCAGGAATACTGAATTTGGGTATCTAAGTCGATCTAATTCAACACGATGCTCAAAACATCGCTCAAGCTCTTTATACTCTTTTTCAAAGTCGCTGGTCATATGATCGTTAATTATACATTAAAGCTAAATTTAGATAGTTTATTGCGAAAGTTATGCCGTATCAACCAAAGCGCCCCTGCAGACACCCTGGCTGCCCCAATCTAACCAATAACCGTGCCGGTTACTGTGCAGTACATAGTCAAGAAGTAGACAATTACAGGGATAACGCTAATCAACGTGGATACAATAGCACCTGGCGCAGAATTCGCCATCTTTATTTAAAGGACAATCCATTATGTGGTGTATGTAACCAGACCGGGCGAATCACAGCAGCAGAAGTCGTACATCATAAGGACAGGAACCCGAAGAACAACGACAGTGGCAATCTTGTTGCCCTTTGTGTTGACTGTCATGCAAAAGAGCACGGCAAAGATCGATCGGAACAAGGCGGTATGAAATGCTGAGACAGTTCACAGCATTTACGGTGAATCTTTCTTTTCTTTGAAGTCAATTTCACCATATCTTTTTTCGAACTTAGATATCTTTTTCACCTGTGAAGGTGTTACAGGCCTTCCAGCAAATGTGAATGTGGCTGCGGGGTTCTTGCGCGACTTTGGGCCACGGTATTTTATCTGGATTTCAAAGTTGAATCGATCTTCACAAAGCATGCCGTAAGCAAGCGCCGCCAGAACATCGGACGGTTTAACATCAGCATCGGGATCTCCCTTATTTAATGTTGCCGCAATCTCTTCGGGATTTGCAATGGCACCAGTTTTACTATACAGATACAACCGCCTCACCAATCGATAAATTTCCACTAATTTATTTATGTCCATGATACTCTCCCTAACCACCTATATACGTAGGTGAAAGATTCTACCAGCATAATATATGTATTTCAATAGACCAGGGGGGGCATCAAATAGCTGACGCCTTCATCTCTTGAAACCGGTGGCCAGCACCACGCAAAAATTCCCGGAATTGACCAGGGGGGGTCTAACACTAAAATGAACGTAAAAACCGTGAAAATCACTTCACTAAAACCACATCCGCGGAACCCTCGGCAGCACCCGGAAGGCGCCTTAAACAAATTGGTTAAAAGTATTAAAGAGTTCGGCTGGACTAATCCAGTTCTCGTTTCAAAAGACGGTTACGTCCTGGCCGGCCATGCCAGGTTAAAGGCAGCTGAAAAGGCCGGGCTGACCGAGGTGCCCGTTATTTACCTTGACCTGGAAGGCGCCAAGGCTGATGCATATTTAATAGCTGACAACAAAATACAGGAATTGACTGATTGGGATCTTCCGGCTTTAAAGGACATCCTGCAGGACTTAGACGATGGCCAGTTCGATCTGACATTGACCGGCTTCGATGAGAAAGAGATCGAACAGCTGATGACACAGTTTAACCCAGGCGATGGGGAGCAGGGCGAGCAGGGCGTAGTGATCCAATACAACATCATCTTTGACGACGAACAGCAGCAGGAAAGCTGGTTCAAGTTCATTAAATGGTTAAAGGCCAAATACCCTGAGGCCGAGACCATTGCCCAGCGCCTGCAGATATTCATTGAATCACTGGACTTACATGTCAAGGTTTAAGCGTTACATCGACCAGGACGTTTTGAGTGAGGCCCGCGACCGCATCCGGCACGTCTTTGATATCTTTGACAGCGTGGTCGTGATGTTTTCCGGCGGCAAGGACAGCCTGGTAACGCTGTTATTGGTCAGGGAAATCGCTGAGGAGAGGGGCATAAGCAAGGTCAATGTCGTCTTCCGGGATGAGGAGATCATACAGCAATCGGTGATCGATTTTGTTAATGAGTACAGGGCCAAGCCCTGGGTCAACATGCTGTACTTCGCGGTGCCGTTGTTGAGCAAGAAGTACGTCCTGGGCAAAACCTTCGAATACATACAGTGGGACCCGAACCGCCGGCACATCCGGCCGGCTCCCGACTATGCCGTTACCCTGGCCAAAGATGATAAACGGGCCTTCGACCAATACTCCATGGATGCCTACGTCTCTACCTTTTTCAAGGGGAAGCAGGCCTTTGTAACGGGCATACGTTCCAGCGAGAGCCTGATCCGTTACCGGGCCAGCGTCAACAAGCTCAACGAGAACTACATCAACTCCCCGACCAAAATGAGCGGCGGGCAGTTGAACGTGCCCAACGTCAAGATGGTCAAGCCCATTTTCGACTGGCTGGAAGAGGACGTCTTCAAATACTTCTACGATAACGACGTTAAATACTGCCCAACCTACGATTCACAGCTGTGGGCCGGACAGAATTTAAGGGTATCCACGCCGCTGCACGCCGAATCAGCCAAGCGCTTCCATTTATTGAGGCATTACGAGCCGGTGCTGTATCAGCAGGTGATCGAGCTATTCCCTGAGATGCTGGCCCACGAGAGGTATTACCGGGACTTAGACCGTGAAGCGGTCAAGGCCAAATACGGCCAGAGCATAGAAGGCATAAGGACATGGATCGACGAAAACATCGAGGACGAGCATGAGCACGTCAACGCCGTGGAGGCGATGGAGACCTGCATCAACCTGCATAAATTCAACGGCGCTGCCTACCCGCTGCTGCACATCTTCAAGCACTTCCTCAGCGGGTCGTACAAGCGCGTGATCTTACCGATTAACAAAGACCAGCAAAAGCGGGAGGGACTCAAACTTGGAACCCATTGATAATATCGCCTGGGTCAAGGCCGACGAACTGACGGCCAACGACTACAATCCCAACATCGTATTCACCCCGGAGTTGAAGCTCCTGGAACGCAGCATCATCAAGACCGGCTGGGTGCAGCCGATCTTGATATCAAGGGATAACGTTATCATCGACGGCTTTCACCGCTGGATGCTGAGTAAAGAGAGCCCGGCCTTAAAGGAAAAATATAAAGGTATGGTGCCGGCAGCCGTCCTGGACGTTGACCGTGCTTCAGCCATGGTTATGACAGTGCGGATGAACCGCGCCAAGGGCTCAGCCGTCGCGGTAGACATGGCCAAGCTGGTCAAGGAACTGATCAACGACCTGGGCCTGCCGCCGGAGCAGGTCGCCCAGGAGATTGGGGCCACGCCGGACGAGGTCAACCTATTGATGCAGGAGGGCGTCTTCAAGGCCAAAGATACCAAGAACTGGAAATACTCCAAGGCCTGGTACCCGGCGGAAAGCAAGGCGAAGCATGTTGATTAGGCCTTGTTCATTCATTGAGATCAAAGGGTATGCTTCCAAAGCAGCACGTGAGCATGTTAGCCTGAAACAAAGCGACAAAACCGTGTGGAACGTGGTGGAGCAAGGCGGTAGAATTCTGGGGATGGCAGGGTTGCTTTCGCTTGCGAATAATGGTATAAGAATTAAAGGCGTCTACGTAGTTCCTACAGTTCGAGGGAAAGGGATCGGCACCCACTTGACAGAATACTTATTGAACGAGGCTATAGAAAGCGGGGCTAACCGTGTAGAGGCCTATGCCCTTAAACCGGATTTTTATTTAAAGAGAGGATTTAAAGAAGACGGCCGGCTGCCCAACGGAGCCGTGAAGGTTGTAAAAACATTTATGAACGCATACAACGGATTTAAACCAGCATTGAGGTTCAAAGCCTTGCAGTGGCTAAAAGGTGAAGTCGCCGGCGGCCGGCGCAGCAATCCGGTCAAGTGCGACTGCTGCGGGCAGACTAAAGGGATAATCGAGGCCCACAGCGAGGATTACAGCGAGCCCTTCGGCGATAACATCGGCAAGTATGGCCTTTGCTACCGCTGCCACATGATGATCCATTGCCGCTTCAAGCATAAAAGTGCCTGGAATGTCTACCGTGCCCAGGTACTGTCCGGCATGCAGTTTGAGCCCATGTATGCCCGTGACTTCCAGCGCTTTGTAAGCGATCACTTGGATAATCCCAGCTATGCGCTTAAATTCATAATGATTGAACAGCCTATCAAATCCAGCCTGATAGCCCAGTTGGATTAGCGCGGGCTCCATTACAGCCGCCATTTTAGCCACGGTTTTATTCGTTATTTCGTTTTGTTTCTGTGGCTACCATCTTGTGTCAAGCAAAAGATGTCGCTTTATCGTAAGGAAGGGCAACTTTAGGTTCAAAAGCATGTGTCAAGCAAAAGATGTCGTTTTTGTGTGAGAAAATACTCTGTTTCATATGAGATTTGGCCTAATTGCAGGTTGCCCTGTTAAACATTTAACACCTTGTATTGACAGGAGCAATTAATGAAAGGCCGCATACCTCGCCCTAATAGGGTGAAGATACTCGAGGGCGAAAAAAATAAAGACCGCATAAAGAAAGAGCCCCAGCTAGCACCCAGCCTGCCGTCCTGCCCTGATCACCTGAGCAAAGGCGCAAAAGCCGAATGGAGACGGATAGTTCCTGAGCTCGTGACCGCCGGCCTGCTGTCAAAGATCGACCGCACCGAGCTGGCCCTGTACTGCCAGGCTTACGACCGCTGGAAGCAGGCCGAGAAAGTGCTCAATGAGAAGGGCCCCCTGTTCAAAACAGCCAGCGGCAACGTGATCACCTCACCGATGCTGTGGGTGGCCAACAAGGCGGCCGAGCAGTGCCACAAGTTCCTGGTGGAGTTCGGCATGACGCCGGCCAGCCGTGGCCGCATCAACATGAACCAGGCCACTGACAATGAGGGATGGAATAAGCTATTGGACTTCTGCAGTGAGTCTACCAAGAAAAATGACTAATGAAACGAAAAACCAATTTCAGCGAATACCACGCCCAGCGCGCGGTAGACTTCATACAAAGGTTGAAGCATACCAAGGGAGAGTATGCCGGGCACAACTTCATACTCCAAGACTGGCAGCGTGAAAAGATCATCCGGCCGCTGTTCGGGACACTTAATCCGGACGGCACGCGGCAGTATCGCACCGCTTACATTGAGCTTCCCCGTAAGAATGGCAAGACCACGCTGGCTGCTTCTATAGCCCTATATCTGCTATATGCTGACAGCGAGATCGGCGCCGAGATTTACTCTGCAGCCAACGACCGGCAGCAGGCGTCTTTGGTCTTCAACGAGGCGGCTGCCATGGTGCGCCAGGAGCCCAACCTGTTCAACATCTCCAGGATCTCCAACAGCACCAAGCGCATCGTCTACTATAAATACAATTCATTTTACCTGGCCATCAGCGCCGAAGCCTTCACCAAGTGGGGCATCAACGCCCACGGCATAGTCTATGACGAGTTGCACGCCTCACCGGACAGGGAATTGTGGGACACGCTAACCACTTCCACCGGCGCCAGGCGGCAGCCGCTAACGGTTATCATCACCACCGCCGGCTACGACCGCAACTCGATCTGCTTCGAGCAGCACGATTACTCGATAAAGGTTTTGAAGGGCATAGTCGAGGACCCGACGCATTTCGCTGTTATCTACGCAGCTCCCGATGATGCGGACTGGAAGCTCGAAGAGATTTGGCGGGCGGCCAATCCTGCCCTGGGCACCTTCCGCAAGATCGATGAGTTAAGGACGCTATGCAGGAAAGCCCAGGAGACGCCGGCGCTGGAGATGACCTTCAGGAGGCTCTATTTGAATCAGTGGGTCAACTCAGCCGAACGATGGCTGCCGATGGATGCCTGGGACGCCTGCAACGGCCAGGTGGACATTAAGAGCCTGCAGGGCCGCACCTGTTATGCCGGCCTTGACCTATCCAGCACAACGGATTTGACCGCCCTGTCCCTGGTCTTCGCTGCCGATGATGGAACCTGCGACGTCCTGACCCATTTCTGGATTCCCGGCGACACGGCGGTCGAAAAGGAAAGGAAAGATCGCGTTCCTTACCGCACCTGGGCCAAGAAGGGACTCATAACGCTCACCGAGGGCAATGTCATTGATTATAAATATGTCCAGCACACGCTGGAACAGTTAAGGGAGAAATACGATATTGCCGAGGTGGCCTTCGACCGCTGGGGCGCCACCAAATTGAGCCAGGACTTGACCGACGCCGGCTTTTTAATGGTGCCCTTCGGCCAGGGCTTCGGCTCCATGAGCGCTCCGACTAAAGAGTTAATGAACCTGGTCTTGAGCAAGAAGATCAGGCATGGAGGGCATCCTATTTTAAGATGGAACTGCGATAACCTGGTGGTTAGGACTGATCCCGCCGGCAATATAAAGCCGGACAAGGAGAAATCCACGCAGAAGATCGACGGCATGGTCGCGCTCATCATGGCCATCGACCGGGCCAGCCGGCACAGCAAATTGACTTCGGTATACGAAACGCAGGGGATAACTGTCTTATGAAGATACCCTTATTAAAGAGACTATTCGGCGGCACAGCCGGCAATGTTACCAGCAGGGTAGATGATCCGCTGAATCCGTTTTGGCGCAGGAGCAATACCGGTGCCAACGTCACGGAGACGACCTCGCTCTCCGCCGTGGCTGTGTACGCTTGTGTGCGCATACTGTCCGAGACGCTGGCCTCTTTACCATTATTCTTATATACGCGACTGGGCCGAGGAAAACAGCGGGCGGTTGAGCATCCCCTCTACCGAATCCTGCACGATACGCCCAACCCGGAGATGAACAGCTTCACCTTTCGCGAGACGCTGATGGCCCACCTGGTCACCTGGGGCAACGCCTACGCCGAGATAGAGTGGGATGGCTATACCCGGATCAAGGCGCTCTGGCCTTTGCGGCCCGACAGGATGCAGGTCTGGCGCGAGAACGATCAGATCGTCTACAAGTATTATCTGCCCAACGCAGCTGGCATGGTCACTTTGCCGGCCTATCGGGTCTGGCATATACCCGGCCTGGGCTTCGATGGGCTGGTCGGCTATTCACCGATCACGCTGGCGCGGGAGGCCATCGGCCTGGCTTTATCCACCGAGGAATTCGGGGCCAGGTTCTTCAGCAACGGCGCGACACCCGGCGGAGTCCTGGAGCATCCCGGCAAGCTGTCCAAGGAAGCCCAGGACAATCTAAGGAAATCCTGGAACGAGACGCACTCTGGCCTGTCCAACCAGCACCGCTTGGCCATCCTGGAGGAGGGCATGAAGTGGAGCAAGGTCGGGATGCCTCTCAACGATGCACAGTTCCTGGATACCAGGAAGTTCCAGCGCAATGAAATTGCCTCGTTTTTTCACATACCGCCGCACATGATCGGTGACCTGGAGCGGGCCACATTCAGCAACATCGAGGAGCAGGCGCTGGAGTTCGTGGTCTATACTATGCGGCCCTGGCTGGTGCGCTGGGAGCAGTCGATCAATATGAAGTTACTCAACCCCGATGAGAGGGCAGATTATTTTGCTGAATTTTTAGTCGATGGATTACTCAGGGGCAACATACAGGCCCGCTATCAGGCCTATGCTACCGGCCGACAGTGGGGCTGGTTATCAGCCAATGATATCAGGGAGCTTGAAAACCAGAACCCGCTGCCCGGAGAA
This sequence comes from uncultured Dehalococcoidales bacterium, assembly GCA_964448985.1. Classification (GTDB taxonomy): domain Bacteria; phylum Chloroflexota; class Dehalococcoidia; order GIF9; family UBA5629; genus CAIMUM01. Next base: position 15,719 of record CAYVBI010000006.1, on the reverse strand, counting down.
GAGGGCGATATTTATTTAAATCCGATGAACATGGTTCCGGCCCTGCAGCTGCTGCAGACGGCGCAGCAGAGGGATAACGCGCGACCTAAATAAAAGCGGAATGCCCTAGGTTAAGGTAGTGCACTGTAACTAAGGCAGGCACCTCCTATAGTTAGTGCCCATGATAACCATATCCAGCTTAAATACTTCGTCCTTTGTTTTGGTTCTAAGATGACAATTTGTACCACCGTAATAACCAGGACACCCAATAATGTAACAATAATACCTGCCTTTGCTGACATAACAACCTCCCTTAAAGATGATTGAATATTATAGCAGCGGGGAACATTAATGAGGATTAACCAATCGAATAGAAGGCGCTGATTTGGGCGCCTTTTTTATTGGAGGTGACATGGAACACAAGTCAATAAAAATACAATTCAAAGAAGCCCAGGAAGGGGCCTTTACCGCGCAGATAGCTACGCTCAACGTGGTTGATAGCGACGGCGATCTTACAAAGGCCGGTGCTTTTCCTGCAGGAAAGGAACTTCTCATCTCAGCATACCAGCACGGCTCCTGGCAGGGCGCCCTTCCGGTGGGCAAGGCCGTGATCCAAGAGATCGGCGATGCCGTGATCGCGGAAGGCCAATTTAATCTAAATTCCGCATCCGGCCGCGAGCATTATGAGGCCGTGAAGTTTACCGGCAGTCTGCAGGAGTGGAGCTACGGCTTCTGGCCGATAAAGTGGACTAAGGAAGAGGTTGACGGCAAGACCGTGAGGATACTTGAATCCGTTGACCCTGTGGAGATATCGCCAGTTTTAAAGGGCGCCGGCGTGGGCACGGCGACCCTGGCCATCAAAGAAGACGATGGTGCTACCTTCGCTCAGCATTTCGAGACGGCGCTTGCTGCTGTCAGTGGAGTTGTTGAACGCTCCAAATCGCTTGCCGATCTGAGGCGCAAGGAAGGTCGCACTTTATCCCAGGCTAACCGCAACCGGATCAAAGAGCTGCAGTCTCAGCTTACCACGCTTTCCGCCGAACTTCAGGCGCTCTTAGATGAGACTGACACTGCTAGCAAATCCGTGGTCGGTAGCCTGTACCTGGCATTTTCCAGGACATTACGCAATCTGAATTAACCGGAGGTAAACAATGAATCTGAAAGAACTTAACGAGGCTATCATAGCCAAATCCAAAGCCCTCCACGATATCTTCGAGGAGGCCGGCCCGGACATGGACATGTCCAAGGTCAAGTCCTTAAGCGGCGATACAACCGCCAAGGTTGAGGCCATCAAGGCCATGAACGCCGAACTAGACGACCTGGGCAAGAAGCGCGACCAGGCCAACCAGCTAATCGAAAGCCGCAAACGCGCTGACGAGTTGGCCAACGCCCAGCCGATACCCAAAGCCGACCCTTCGCCGGCCGCCCGCAAGTCCCTGGGCGAGATGGTTATGGAGAGCGCGGCACTCAAAAGCAAGGGGCAGACGTCCAGTCTAGACGTTGACCTTAAGACCCTGTTCGAGCGCACCGCCGGCTTCGCGCCGGAGAGCGTGCGCATCCCCAGGGTAGAGCAGTACGCAGTGCGGCCGCTGATGGTCGCCGATCTGCTGCCGGTGCTGCCCACTTCCCAGGCGGCCATCAAGTATATGGAGGAGACGACCTTCACCAATAACGCCGCTGAGACTGCTGAGACTGGAACTTACGGCGAGGCGGCGCTGGCCTTCACCGAGCGCAGCGTGCCGGTCGAGAAGATCGCCGTCTGGCTACCCGTCACTGATGAGCAGCTAGAGGATGTACCCAGCATGGCCGCCTACATCAATAACCGGCTGGCCTACATGCTGGAAGCCAGGCTCGATTCCCAGATACTCAACGGCAACGGCACGCCGCCCAACCTGATGGGCACCCTCAACGTATCCGGCATACAGACCCAGGCCAAGGGTGCCGATCCGACACCGGACGCATTCTATAAGGCCTTCACATTGATCCGCACCGTTGGCTTCGCTGAGCCCGACGTCTGTTTTATGAATCCCGCCGACTGGCAGGACATCCGCCTGCTGAGGACTTCCGACGGCATCTACATCTTCGGCAGCCCGCTCGATCCCGGCATCGAGAGGATGTGGGGCATCCGCGTCGTGCTATCCATGGCCGTGGTGGCCAACACCGGCATTGTGGGAGCCTACGGCCAGTATTCCGCCCTGTATATGAGGCGCGGGCTGGACATCAAGGTCTCAGACAGCCACGACACCTACTTCATCGCCGGCAAACAGGCCATCCGGGCCGACATGCGCTGCACAGTGGTGCACTTCCGGCCCAAGGCCTTCTGCAAAGTGACCGGCATCTAAGATCGACCAAGGGGCGGGAGATGTTCCCGCCCCGAGTAATTCAGGAGGTTTAACATGCCTATAATTCAAGGTGGCAATGTGATTGAGGGCGCCACCAAGCGTCCCTGGATGAACAATGGCGTTCCCAGCGGTGGCACGTCCGGCACGCTGGCCGGAGTGGCCGACCCTGGTGACCTGCTCATCGACTATGCCAACGGCAACCTTTATCAGAACACCAATACCAAGCTCTCGCCCACCTGGACAAAATACACCACTGAGGCCGAGCCGACCCAGCACCTCTGGACTAATGCAGGCGCTCCCACGGACGGCACCGAGGGGACGCTGGCCGGGTCCGCCGACCCAGGTGACCTGCTGATCGACACCAGCAATAAGAAGGTCTATCAGAATACTAATACCAAGGCCTCACCGACCTGGAATTCCGTCCGCGATATCGTGGAGTCAGAGATAGGCACCGGCGCCGTCACCGAAACCAAAATCGGCGCCGCCGCTGTGACCAAAGGTAAATTGGCCGGTGGATTCTTGAAAGTAGCCTGGATTGCCGGCGCTGCTGCCGGTGATCATACCGTGAACGGGATAACTGCCAGCGACGAGCTGGTATCCGTCCTGCATTTTGTGGCAGACGGGCATCTGGACGATATCGCTGATCTAACCAGCGAGTTCACGGCCGCAGCCGGCAAGATCAACAACACCGATGGAACCAACACGACCGGCGACAAGCTGCTGGTCATCTGGCTGGACATCACTGCCTAAGTTGAGGGGGCCGGGGATTACTCCTTGCCCCGGCCCCCAGAGGGAAAGCATGAGCAAAGATAAAGAAAAGGCACGGGCCCAGACCAGGGAAAGGGTGAGGCGTTACAGGCAAAAGCACAAAGATGAAACCGTTACAGATACGAATGTAACGCCTGTAACGGTAAAGATGATCTGCAAGTGTCAGTATTACAAACTCTGTAACGGACAGCTCATCTGCGCCCAGTGCAGCAAGCCGGCGCCGCCCAGGACGGTTGAGGACAAACTCAAGCGAGGTATCCATATAAAATGATCATCAAATATAAAAGTGTAATCATCGATGGAAAGGATAAATCGGGCCAGTTGGAAGACCTTCCCGATACCAAGGCGCTGCATCTGGTCAAGCTGGGATATGCTGAAATACCAGCAGGGGTTCCCCATGTCCGGCCCGCAGTCGAGGATAAAATCCTGCCAAAGAAACGAGGCAAGCCGTGGCCTTAAAACAGACTATCGCTCCGGTTGCGGAGCCGGTCAGCCTGGACGAGGTCAAGCTTCATTTAAGGCTGGACGCCGGCACTGTTGAGGATACCTTGCTGTCGTCTCTGATCAGCACGGCCAGACAGTATTGCGAGTCATTTCAGCGCCGGGCCTATCTAACACAGACATGGGAGCTATGGCTGGACGCTTTTCCGGTCATAGATCATATCGATGTCCCTTTGCCGCCGCTGCAGACGGTAACCTCGATCAAATATTACGATACGGCCAATACCGAATATGCCCTGGCGGGCTCAGTGTATTTCACCGACGCTAAATCCCAGCCCGGACGCATCTCACTCAATTACGGCGAGGGCTGGCCATCGACAGCACTGCGTCCTGTCAACGCAGTCTGTATAACCTTTGTCTGCGGATACGGAGCAGCGGCCGATGCGGTGCCGGTCAAATCACTTTATGCCATGAAGCTGCTGATCGGACATTATTACGAGAACAGGGAAGCTGTATCACAGTCCCAGCTTTACCCGGCGCCTATGAGCGTCGATGCCCTGCTCTGGCAGGATCGGTGCTTCTGATGAGAGCCGGACAATTGAAACAACGGATCACTATCCAGCAGCCGACCCAGACCAAGAACTCCATCGATGAAGTTGTTTCAACCTGGAGCACGTTTTGCACAATATGGGCGTCCATCGAACCAGCGGTCGGCAGCAGCTATTATGCGGCCAACCAGCTGGATGCCAAAGTGGACGGCAAGGTCAGGATACGCTATCGCGGCGACCTGGAGCCTACCATGAGGGTCAAGTTCGGCGACAGGATACTCAATATCGTGTCTATCGTACATCCTCAGGAAAACCATAGGGAGCTTCATTTGATGTATACGGAGAACCTGGACTAATGGATATCAGCCTGGAGATCAAAGGCAATGAGGAGTTCGCAAAAACCCTGCTGGCCCTGGCTAAAGCTTTGCCTAACGATAAGGTTGAGCCGGTGATGATGGAAGGTGCCAAGGTGATCAGGGATGCAGTCAAAGCCAAGGCACCGCTGGGCCCGACCGGCCACCTTAAGAAAGCGGTCAAAGCCAAGCAATTAAAACAGATCAGCAATTACCCGCGCTCTGCTGCAGCTGCCGTGGACAGGAAGGTCGCTCCTCACGCCTATATCATCGAATACGGCACCAAGCCGCGCCATCAGAAATCGGGACGCTATACCGGCAGCGGACCGGCCCGGCCGTTCTTCCGCCCTGCCGTTGACGCTAACAGGGAGCCGGTCTACCAGCGGATACGTGACAAGCTCCTTAATACGATCGTTGAGGCCGCAAGAAAATAATGTACGTTGAACATGCCCTCAAAACCTTCCTCGAAGACCAGCCTGGCCTGGCCGCCCTGATCGGGGAGAAGCTTTATTACGTCACGGCCCCGCAGGATGTCCAGGAGCCGTATGTCATTTTATTTAAGGTGTCCGAGACGCTGCAGCAGTCACACGACGGCAATTCGCACCTGGCCACGGCACGTATCCAGTTTTCCATCTTCGCGGACACCTATCTGGAGGTTAAACAGATCGCCGCGCAGATCAAGGCCGCCCTGATCGGGCGCACCGGATTTACCGGCGACAGTCCCGGCCTCTATATTTACGACATTTTATTCGACAACGAGACCGACATGTACGAATCGGAAGTCAGTGTATATCACCTGGTACTGGAATTCTTAGTCACATACCAAGCATAGGAGGATTAATTATGAGCAACGCTATAGCAGCCAAGGGCGCGACCCTGGCCAGGGACGGCCATACCATCGCCGAGATCACCAAGATCGGCGGCATTGAGATCAACCTGGAGACGCTGGACGTCACCACGCTGACCTCGCCCGATAGCTTCAAGGAATTCATCGGCACCTGGTTTGATACCAGCGAAGTGCCCATCGAGGGAAACTTCATTGCCGGTGACGCTGACGGGCAGGTTGCCTTGATGGCCGACCAACTGGCCATGACGGTACAGTCATTTGTACTCACCCTTCCCACGGCCATCACGGCCACCTGGTCTTTCACGGCCCTGGTGACCAAGTTCAAGGTCGGTGACTATGCCGTGGGCGGCAAGATCGACTTCTCCGCCTCGCTGAAGATCTCCGGCAAGCCTACCCTGGCCATCGGTGCCTCAGCCGGCTTGACCACTCCGTTCTTCGAGATCAGCGATGACGCGGTTATCGTGCCGCAACCTATAGACAACTATTATGATTACGTGGCCATGGTAGCCACCAGTATCAGTTCGGTAACCGTGACACCCACGGCGACCGCCGGCGTGATCACCGTCAACGGCAATACTGTGGCTAGCGGTGAGGCCTCTGGCTCAATTGCCCTGGGAGACGCCGGCAGCATCACAGCAGTTACCATCGTGGTAACGGAGACCGGCAAGGTGGCCAAGACCTACACTGTACGAGTGGTCAGGGCGGTCAGCTAAATGGATAGCATACCTATAGTTCTCGATAAAGAACGGCACCTGAAATGGACTATGGGCGGCATGGAGAAGTTCCAGGAAGTCACCGGAATAGATGTGCTATCCGGCGATGCCGATCCGGCCAGCTTCACGCAAAAGGAGATCGTCCCTTTCCTCTGGGCCTGTTTGCTCTGGGAGGACAGGACATTAAAGCTGGAAGACGTTAAATACATGGTTGATATCAGCAAGATGATGGAGTTTATCCAGCTGATACCCAAAGTGGTAAACGCAGCCGTCCCACAGGGAAACGCAGACCCAAACCCGGCGAGCCTCTCGACTGGCTGACCTTGTGGGCCATCGGGAGGTACGACCTTAATCTATCCGAGGATGATTTCTGGGCACTCACGCTTAAAGAATTGAGTGCGCTATTGAAACGCCGGGCGTTTCTAATCGAACGCCAGGATTTTCACGCCGGGCTGATCTGCGCCGTGCTGGCCAATATTCACCGCGACCCTAAGAAATCAAACGCTTTCACACCACAGGACTTTATGCCTGGCAAAACAGAGAAAAAACAGCAAACAGCGGAACAGATGATGCAGATTATTCAACTCTACCAGAAGTATTTCGAGGTAAAAGATGGCTGACGCCGAAAAGACACTCCTGTTCGTAATACGGGCCAATATCACGGACTTCAATAAGAAGCTTGGGGATGCTGAGCGCCAGTTCAAGAAGTCGTTCGGCAATATCCAGGCCGACCTGAAGGCAACGGCCCTTCAGTCTACCGCGCTGGCTGCCGCCATCATGGTGCCCGTGGTAGCTGCCTTCAAATCCTTTGCCCAGCAAGGCGAGGATATAGCCAACATGGCCGACAAAACGGGCTTGACTACTAAAGAAGTCCAGCAGTTGGGTTATGCGGCCAAGGTCACGGGTAGCGACATGTCGGGGCTGGATATCTCCGTTAAAAAGATGCAGCGGACGCTGGTCGATGCCAGGACAGGTGGGAAGGCAGCGCAAGACGCTTTCAGACAGCTGGGGCTATCCTGGGAAGACCTGAGCAAGATGAGCGTCGGTGATCAGTTCAAGGCTATCGCTGACGCATTGGGCAAGGTAAAGGATGAAGCGACCCGCACAGACTTGGCGGTCACCATATTCGGCAAAAATGGAACGACTATGCTGCCCCTGTTTATCGAGGGTGTCACCAAGCTTTCGGATGCCTTCGATAAGCTCGGCGGCGGGATGAGCGATGCCGATCTTGAAAAAGCCAAGGCGGCGCAGCGGGCCATAGAGAATTTAGAGACAGCCTGGAACCAGCTGCTCAACACTCTGACGGGAGCCGCCACCGGCAAGCAGGGGGCGGAATTTATCACCAGCCTTACGGAAGCACTCGTTGGCATGAATAAATGGGCCAAAGAAAACCCGGAGGTGGTCAATGCCATCGGCCAGATCGTTATCGCCGTTGCCGCCCTGGCAGGGGCACGGGGGATAATTGCTGGCATTGGCTGGGCGCTGATGCCCCTGGTCAAAGCATTTTCCTGGCTGGGGACCATGCTTCCCGGGATTGGCCCCATGATAGCTGGCATATTCGGTGGCACTGCCCTTGCTACCATAGGGGCTTTCCTTGCTGCCATAGGCGGAGTGGCATTTTTCGTTTATGCCCTGGTAACCGAATGGGACAGGTTGGGACAACTATTCGGCATTGTAGGAGACATTATCCGCAACAATTTGAATATAGCCATCAACCAGGCGCGCATCGCATTCATGCAGGCCAGGGACGGGATCGTGAACGCCTGGAATACGGTTGTGGCCTTTTTCACAGGCATCGCAGACGGTATCAAGAACGCTTTCATTACAGTAGGGGATTGGCTTACGCAGCCTTTCAGGGACGCCTGGGCGCAGATACAGCAGTTCTGCAATAACATCAGAAATTCCTGGAATAACCTTTTCAGCGGTGGATCGTCCGCTACGGTTACAGTAACCGCCGGCGTTCACCGGACGGCTATGGGCGGCATTGTGACCTCACCGCAAATCAGGCTCGTGGGCGAAAGCGGCCCCGAGGCCATTGTGCCGCTCAGCCAGTATGGCGGCATGGGAGGCGGCTCAACCGTAAATATCAATGTAGGCAATTACATGGGAGACGAGATGTCCAAGCGGGCACTAGTGAGGGATATACAGCGGATACTCAACGAGGAGAACCGTCGCTCAGTTACGCCGGCAACTCGTACCAATTATTACAGCGTTGGAGGCCATCTCTAATGGCGCAGCCCATATATGCCATAGCGATAGATTGGGATTGCGTGGACTGGGCAGGCGCCCATGACTTCACAACTGCCGGTGATGATATTACCGGTGACGTCAAGGCATTCCGAATATCACGTGGTAAAGACAAAGAGAGTAACAGTTACCCGGCGGCCACGCTGGAAATGACGATAGAAAATTCCAGCGGCAACTATTACCCCACCAATATTGGTAAGAATCCTGGCCCAAAAGTCCGGCTGTGGCTGCCGGTGCGTGTCCAGGCCACCTATGACGGAACGACCTACGACCTGTTCTATGGATATTTGAACAGGATCACAGCATACCCCATAAAAAACCGGCAGGAGATCTACTTCTATGCTACGGATGGGATCGACCTGCTGGCCAAGCAGATAGTGATTCAGGATATGGACGACAAAACCACAATGAACGACGGGGCCGCGGTTAACCTGGTACTCGATGCGGCATCATGGAACGAAACGAGACGCGCTATCGATGTTGATGGCGGTGACATAACAAGCTTTCCCGATACCTTTGAGTTTGAGAAACCATAATGGCATACACGGACAAGACGATAACCAACGCATTTAACAAAGACGACACGCACCCGGAAGGCTTCGATTTTGTGCCAGCCGATGAACTGCTGAGGCGTATAGCTGATACTGCTCTTGGTCGGCTATATATTAACAGTCTGGGCAATGTGGTCTATGAGAGCCGCCATCATAGGGAGGCATGATGCCCGGTCACTGGGAAAAAACAACGTGGTCTTTTAATCCGGTACAAGCGGTGGGTCATTACGAAGGCTATGATATGGATCAATGGTCTTACCCGGACTGGCATCCATATAATTGGGATGGCAATCCTTCTGATTCCTACTGGCAATACAGTAACAGCGAGGCCCAGATGTTCTATCATCAGCGATTCGCCTCGCTTCAATATGAGCATCAGAGTGCATGCACAACCTATCCCAATCACGTGCCGGGGCCGGGATACCTGAGCGGCTGGTTCGGCGATGAGGATATGTGGTCGTATCTGAAATCCTTCCACTATGACCTGTCATGGCTGATCGATTATCTTGAAGCCAATCCAGACACATTTAGACTAGACACAGAGACAAGTCCATACGTCCAGTTCAATTACGTGTATTCGAACGTGGGCTATGGAAGGAATTCCCAGCCGTGGCCCTCACCGGACATTCACGCTACCCTCAACGTGGGCGGGAATTCGATCGATCTTGGGCATGAGACGAGCAGCACAACATATAAAAGAGATCTGTCACCTGGCGTGATAGCTCCGATTGTTGAGTGTTCAGTATCAGCATCTTACACTGAGCCCGAGCTCGATGTCGGCCCTATAACTTACCATGACTTCTATTACTGTGGGGAGTGGTGGGAGAACAAATACGTCTGCATTTATTACCATCAGGAATGGGTGCTCACCGGGACAGGTGGACGCTGCACCCGTCCCATCTTATGTGTCAATATCGAGTATTGGGTAGAAGACGAGCCGGTACTGCAAAGTATCGAGACCTTGAACGCCAAATATATCCACGTGTCCTCGGCCACTATCGGAGGTAAATTTACAACTTCCGATGATACTCATGTTGAGATGGGGATGCAGTGGAGGCCCAAGGGCGCGACCTCATGGCAGACCTACTGGTGGGCCAAGTCGCCGTTTTATATAGCATGGAACTTGACCTTCTGGTACACGATGTCGGGATTAAATTCCAGACGCACATATTACTATAGAGCCTTCTTCCTGAAAGACGGCGAATATACCTACGGTTCGGAAAAAAGCTTTACGACGGCTGCGATCCCGGTAGTCTTCAAGTATCCTGGCACGGAATACCGCACAGCCAAACAGGCGCTGGACGATGTTATGAAATTGAGTGTAGGCCGGTATTATGCCGACGCCCAGGGCGACTTTGAATATGAGAGCCGGTTTCGGAGAAACGCCTGATGCCGGCCAGTGTATTCACTTTCAACAATGATAACATCACCGATCTGACTTATGAGTTAAACGACGGTGAGCTGTTCAATGACGTGATGGCCATTGTGGGGGCAGCAGGTTCGGAAAACCTGGTAAGGTGGACGGATGACGGGTCTATTGCCAGGTACGGTAGAAGGTCTTTCAGAATTGACCGCCCGATAGGGGTTGACGATGCAGTAGTAGATACACTGGTTACTGCGCAGCTAGACCGCACAGTCGAGCCTTATGCCAATCTGACTATCACCGTATTATCCACGACTGCCGCGTTGACAGTGGCCATACTTGACCTTGAAATCAGTGACAAGGTAACAGTCAGCGAAACCACTATGGGCATGGCTGCCGTTGACTTTATCATTGAGAGCATTGATATCAGCGTGGATCGTAACAATTTGATCACGGCAACATACGGGATGGTGCAGGCGAGAACAGGCGAGTAATGAGCGATACGCTGTTCGAATCGTGGGAGTCGTTCAATGAGTATTGCTATGATCGGGTGACTCTGGATCGCTGGGAGTGGCAGGTATTCTATCCGCAGATCAGTCACACCATCACCAGCGTCTTGGTGCTGCTGTGCGCACAATACTGGGATACTGCGGATTTAGGGAATATAACAGCCGAGATCCAATCTACTGTATGGGACGATGGAGTGGAGTCCGGCGACCCTCCATGCTGGAAACCCTCAGGGATCGCACTCTGTTCCGGTACCATTGACACCTCCCTGATCACGACAGAAGACCAATTCGGGGATTGGTATGAGATAACTCTTGGAGCAGGCGCATTTCTGGTGGCCGGGTCTAAGTACGCTATCGTGCTGAAGGGGGAAGTTCTCGGCGACAATGGTGAGATAGGCTGGTTCTATGATTATGAGACCGATCCTCTTTATCACGGCGGCAAGGACTGCGGGTATAAGAATGTTGATGAGGAGCAGTGGTGGAGTTGGTGGGGGCAGACGTATGCCTTCAGAGAATACGGGATACTGGGCGAATTCTCAGGCCTGTGGGATGCCAATCTGAGCGACCTCATAATCACACTGGACGATACTGAAATCCGTAATGACCTGAGAGTAATGATACCTCATTATTCTTATGATCTGTCATACGTCGGTGAAGCTGTAACAGTCAACTACCGTGACCTTGTTTACACGTCTCTGGACGGCGATTCCATCAACAAGTACGGCAGACGGTCAAAGGTCAACAAGTATCAGGTGATGGATGAAACCTTCCAGGAAGCGTGGTGCGAGAACCAGAAGCAGAAGTACGCCGAACCTTATTACTGGGCTGAAGCCACCATTCCCGGCTCGGATGCCAATATGTTGAAATGCCTGGCCACTAAAGTATCCAGTGTAGTGTCCCTGCTTAACATGGTATCGGGTATCAATAATGAATACATGGTCGATAGTTATATGCTGGAAGCCAGGCAGGGATATTTAGCGGTAAAACTGGGGCTACGGGAAATGGACACGGAACAGCAGCTGACGCTGTTCGTTATCGACGCAGATTTAATTGACGGAGATCACGTTATAGGATAAAGAAGTGAGTTGGAGCATACCGAAGACCTGGACAACCGGTGCTGTCCTAACTAAGACAGACCTGGATAAAGAAGTCCGAGATAACCTTAACTATCTGAAGCTGAATATCGACCTGGAAGGCGCCGAGGAATTAACCATCGCCGGCAATGCTCTATATCCCGGCTTCACCCAATCGCATCACACCATAGACACCGAGGGAGACGAAGCGAGCGATGATCTCGAGCAGATATTCGGCGGTACAGAGGGCCAGGTCGTCTTGATCCGGCCTGCGGACGGCGCCAGGGTGATAGTGGTCAAGCATAACGTTGGCAACATCTGGCTGCCAGGCGCCGCGGATATCAGCCTAGACAATGCCGATGCTTACATGATGCTGGTCTACAGCGGCGCCAAGTGGGTAGCCATCGCCGGCTCCGGCGCCGATCCAGCCCACAGGGTAAGAGTGGCCAACGCCGCGCCCGCCTCGCCCAGCGAAGGAGACATTTACATAGATTCGGTGGAGAACGCCTTATATATAGCTACCGATTAGGAGGTTCAATGTTCGAGAAAGAGAAGAAGCCATTACAGGTTGAGAAGGAGGGCGAGATCATCGTCAAAATCCCGCGCCAGCTGCTGCCCGACTTCGAGGAGCTGGCAAAGAGCCGCGGTTTCGCGGACTCCCGGGCCTTCCTGGCCAATTTCGTGCGGAAGCAGCTGGCCCTGCATTTTCAGATCGACACCGACAGTTCAAAACTATCAGATATTAAATAGGAGGTTTCAACATGGCTGTAACATGGAAAAAACTGGCACAGGAAGCGGACGTCGTTCTCAAGACGGCCTACACGGCAAAGGGTGACCTGCTGGTGGCCTCGGCCGCCAATACTCCGGCAGTGCTTGGCATCGGCAACGCTAATGACGTGCTCACAGTGACCGGGGGCACCGCCGTCTGGGCGGCCCTGGGATCGCCGGCCTCACATGCCACGACCCACAAGAACGGCGGCAGCGACGAACTGCTCTTGCACGAGCTGGGCGAACCCACGGGAGACGTTGAGTGTAATGACCAAGAGTTCAACGGATTAGTCCTGGAAAACTCGGCATCCGACCCTGCCACCGCGCACCTGGGCAAAGTCTATTTCAAGACCGGCGACACCGGAGTTTACGTCTGCACGATAGCTGCATGATGAAGACCGTGCATATCGACAAGTTCGAGGAGGCCCGCCTTAACAAGATGGCGGGCCTCCACAACGCTATTCTCAAAGAGATAATCAAGCGAAGGCTGACCTATGCCGAGATATACATCACCCTGGAAGAGGTTAAGAAACAGGTACTTGAGCAGTTCGAAAAGCGCATCGTGATAGGAGAATGAAATGGCCGTAACCTGGAAACGCTTAGCACCTATTGACGACGTGATCACCAAGAACCTTTTGACCCAGCAAGGTGACATAATCTATGCCTCCGGTGTATCTACGCCTGCTGCATTGCATCCAGGCACGGACGGGCAGGTGTTGACCACTAGGGGCAATGGCGCCAATCCGGTATGGGCCGACGGCGGCGCCGGCGCCGACATGGCAGCTCAAACTTTATCGTGGTTAGGTTTATGAGATGGGAAGCTTCGCGATTAAGAACCTGGGCAACGGGCAGCTGCCCAATTCCATTGGAGACCTCTACACGGTGCCTGCTTCAACGACCGCGGTGATCAGATCAATCGTATTGATCAACACCAACACTACAGCCGAGACAGTCAACCTTTATTATCTTAAATCGGGCGGAACGGCCAGGCGGATCATACCCAAGTCTTTATCCCTGGCGGCCAACAACTCACTGGTTTTCGACAGCCCGCTGACCATGGGTGCGGCCGACAAGATACAGGGAGATACTACGACCGCCTCCAAGGTGGACTACGTGATCAGCGGCGCGGAGTATGCGTAATGCGGATTTACAGTGCCACCGGGGCCGTGATCTCCTCGGACATACTGGGGGAGTTTACGGCCAATGCCATATTCCCACTTATTGGCTGGGTCTACCGCAAGGCAATCACCCTCAGCCGCGCCTCCGGCGCCGTGACCAATTACCAGATGAAATTGCTGGTCGGCAAGGACTCCGGCGCCACCGGTGAGGACGTGGACTGTGCCGGGCACTGTGAGAACGACTTCAAGGATATCAGGTTTACCAAGGCTGACGGCGTAACTCTGCTCGACTATTGGATCGAATCATACGGGGCCTCGGGGACATCCTATCTGGCCACTATCTGGATCGAGTTCGATTCCATAGACACCGGCAGTACCACATTCTATATGTACTACGGCAACAGCGGGGCCACCTCGGCCAGCAACATCCAGAACACCTTCATATTCGCGGATGATTTCAGCGGTTCTTCCCTTGATACAACGAATCGGTGGGACGAAGGCGGCAGTGGTGGGTCCGTAGCTATATCGAGCGGCGAGGCTGTTTTAACCGGAGCACGCCGCTATATCACGAGCAAGTCAACCTATGCTAATAACAACGCACTGCATGCGAGGGTGAAATTCAGCTCCTCTGTAGCAAGCTTCAAGATGCTCGGTTATATAGGTACGGTTGGAAGTATCAACGAGAAACTCATGACTATAGGGCTCCGCTTCTATCACGGAGACACTAATTTCACGGCGGAGTCCGGCAACGGGACGTCAATTCATAAACCAAGCCTGGGAGTGGCCTTTGACACAGCTTCATATCACATCATGGAACTGCGCCGCTATGCCATAAGTGGAACCAACTACGACCGCTTCATACTTGATGGGCGTTCTCCCGTGACCGGCAACTACCCGACTGCAGCAGCCAGGTATATTGATATCGATATGGACGATTCAGGCCAAACACTGACTGTTGACTGGATATTCCTTCGCCAGTTCCTATCAACGGAACCGGCTTGGGGCAGTTGGGGAAGCGAGGAAGGCGCCGTGCCTATAACCCCTATCAGAATAAGGTAAGGGCGACTTAACAAGATTACGCCTGGATAAATAAGGAGTACGCCAATGCCAGATAACGGCATAGACTGGGAGAACAGGTTCGGCAAAACACCGACCGAAATGACCGAGGGTGAATGGAGGGTCGCTGTCGCGAGCCTCCTTTGTGAAGCGGTCAAATCCTGCCGGGCCATTCCTAAAATAGAAGCGTTCTATAAAATCGCTGTGTGGGTAGTGCCGTTGATTATAACTGCCGTGGTAGCCTTCATAATTGCTTTCGTTAATCACGTGCAGATAAGATAGCCGTTTTAATCGTTGTTCTTACCGCCGGGTAAATATTCTACCGGGCGGTTTTCTATTTCATGGAGGTAAAACTATGGATACGACCCCTATTGATGGTTATAAAAAAATCATCGTTACCCTCTTGACCCTGGCATCAGGCATCGTAGGCATCTTTATGACCGACCCGGCTAAGGCCCAGACCATCGGCCAGTTTCTGGTGGATATCCTGGGCCCGGTGCTCATCACTTTGGTCGGCATTGTCTATACCATCGTCCAGGGCAACATCGACAAGGAAAAGGCCAAGACGGCTGCTGTCGAGGCCAAGGCACAGGCCATCATGGCCCAGGAAGCATCCCCAAAAGCTGATAGCGTTGCAGCTGCGCAGCCGGCAGCAGCGCCGTTCGTGACGGCTGCTGAAGTCGAGAACTACAAACCGGTAGACCTGGCCAAGTACGTCACCTCCGCGGAAAGCGCTATCAAGGCGGATGGCCAGATGATCACTCCACTGTCCCGGGCTTTCTATTTCTGGCCCTATATCGCCCATTTTGACCTGCGAGATGTTCCTCGACAGCTCCGCATTGGCGAAGCCAAGCGCTTTGTCGATAAAGGCATCGAGCTTTTCGATGAGGCCTTCAAGTTCCATACCAAGCTTGCTGCTGTTCCCACTCCGGCCCAGGCCGGCAACCAGCACAGCTACATGTTGCAGCTCAAGAAGGATTACGAGAAGGCCAATAACCTGCTTTGCTCGGACAAAACCTTTGAGGATCTGCGCAACCTGGTCG
>CAYVBI010000005.1:0-34588 GCA_964448985.1 uncultured Dehalococcoidales bacterium | reverse complement strand
TCAGGTTTTTTCGCATTCAGCTCCCGGCAAACAGTGTAAAATTCACCCTTTTTATTTTGTTGTTCCTGTGTCAATTTGAAATCCATGACGCCTCCTTTATTACTCTTAGACCACACCTATCCTAACGTTTTTATAACATATTGTTATATATCCTGTCAACACAAATTGTCATATTCTATATAACATTGGGGTATTACAATTAGTGATGAAGTATTACCGAGATGCCAGGGCCTTGACCATACTGGAAATGGTCAGCGAGATCCAGCGCCATATCATCGCCGGGGAACTATAGCAGTTTGACTATCCACGAATATATTTGACACGCCTTTAATATTAGGTGTACTTTTGATTTGAACAGCATATTTAAAAGCGATAGTCAGGGAATTAGCTCTTAAGCAACAATGAAACCTGATATCTGATTTGGGGATATTGGTGTGCCTGTGCTTATGTCATATTGTTTACGGAGGAATGCAAGGGGAGGAAGAAGATGTGGTAAAAAGCCACTCTACCCTACCAAAATATGGAACCGCACTATTTTTGGTATTGTCAATATGCGTGCTTTATGTTGTCAGCAGGTACAACTATCTCCTTTTTCATAGTACTGTAGATATTGCTACCGTTTTCATAGCTGCCTGTGTTTTTATAATAATCTGGAATACACGACATCTAATAGACAACAATTACTTCCTTTATGTCGCTATCGCCTTTCTCTTCTTCGCCTTCCTAGATTTTATACACCTGCTGGGCTACAAAAACATGGGCGTATTCCCCCAATACGGCACCAACTTGGCAACCTCATTATATATAGCCAGCAGGTATATTCTGAGCATTTCATTGATAGTCGCCCCGCTGTTCATCAGCCGTAAGCTCAATGCCACCTTTATGTTTGCTGTATATTCACTGGTTACGTTGCTTATACTGCTCTCCATTTTTTACTGGCAGATATTCCCGGTTTGCTTTGTAGAAGGGGTGGGATTAACACCTTTCAAGGTAGTTAGCGATTATATCATTTGCCTGATTTTACTGGGAGCTATAGGCCTGCTGCTCATCAACCGCCGATCATTCGATTCCAAAGTGCTATGGTTATTTGTGTCTTCGCTCATACTGTCCATCGCCACCGGGCTGGCTTTCACCCTGTACACGGACCCATTCGGCATAATGAACTTGGTAGGTCATTTGTTCCAGTTGGCTTCATTCTGCTTGGTTTATTTCGCCATTATCGAAATCAGCCTGAACAAACCACAGGATATTTTGTTCCGAAAACTGAAACAAAGCGAGGAAACGCTGATTAAAAAAGTGCAGGAATTGGATTATGCTAATGTCGAACTGCAAAAACACCACGACCATCTTGATGCACTAGTGAATGAGCGCACCGCCGAACTGAGTAAATCTTATGAGTCTCTACGACAGGAAATGGCTGAGCGCAAGCTGGCGGAGGACGAAATCCGCAAGCTCAACGCCGAGCTGGAGCAGCGCGTGTTTGAGCGCACCACGCAGCTTGAAGCCGCCAACAGAGAATTGGAAGCTTTTGCCTACTCCGTCTCACATGACCTGCGCGCGCCGCTGCGCGGCATTGACGGGTGGAGCCTGGCACTGCTTGAGGACTGCAAAGATAAACTTGACGAGAAAGAAAGCCAGTACCTCGACCTTGTGCGTTCAGAAACGCAGATAATGGGCCGGTTGATTGATGACCTGCTGACCTTTTCACGGCAAAGCCGCAGAGAAATGAAGCAGCAACGGCTGGATATGACGGCCATAGCTCAAGCCGTTGTTTCCCGCCTTCAGCAGCAAAACCCCACCATCCAGGCTGACTTTATTATTCAATCGGGTTTGACGGCACAGGGAGATGCCGGTCTGATAGAGATAGCTCTGAACAACCTGCTGGACAATGCAGCAAAGTTCAGCAGCAAACGTTCTCGCGCGGTCATCGAGTTCGGCCAGGTTGAACAGGAGGGCAAAAAAGCCTTTTTCGTGCGTGACAACGGCGTAGGTTTTGACATGGCGTATGCACACAAACTGTTCGGGGTATTCCGGCGTCTACACAAGTCTTCTGAATTCCCCGGCACAGGTATCGGCCTGGCAAGCGTGCAGCGCATCATCAACCGGCACGGTGGCCTCGTCTGGGCTGATGCCAAGGTAAACCAGGGGGCGACCTTTTACTTCACATTGAAGGAGGCAACATGAAAAGCAAAATCATTCTTCTGGTCGAAGATAATCCCAGCGACGTCAAGCTGACTAAACGGGCACTCGAACAGAATCAAATTGCCAATATCCTGATTGTTGCCGAGGACGGCAGGGAGGCGCTAGACTACCTTTTCGCCACCGGCCAGCATGCAGGCAGAGACGTCCGGGATTCCCCTGCCGTTATACTGCTGGACCTTAAACTGCCCAGGATAGATGGACTGGAGGTTCTGAAGGAAATCCGCGCCAATGAGGTCACCAAACTCCTCCCCGTGGTGATCCTCACCTCGTCTGAACAGGAAAAGGATTTGATCGCCAGCTACAAGCTGGGAGCTAACAGCTACATCCGCAAACCGGTGGATTTC
The DNA here is from genome assembly GCA_964448985.1 of uncultured Dehalococcoidales bacterium. Lineage (GTDB taxonomy): Bacteria > Chloroflexota > Dehalococcoidia > GIF9 > UBA5629 > CAIMUM01. The sequence goes on along the minus strand of CAYVBI010000005.1, from coordinate 32,042 downwards.
CACCAGTTCACCGAGGCCGTGCGCAATCTGGGCCTATACTGGCTACTGCTGAATGAGCCACCACCCATGATGTGAGGTATCAATGAACATACCGCTCAGGGTACTGCTAATAGAAGATGCGGATAGGGACGTAGCACTGGAGGTCCGTGCGCTGGAAGCGGCCGGCTACCTGGTCACCTACACGGTGGTAGACACCGCCGCTGAGATGAAAGCAGCCCTGGCCGCGCAGGCCTTCGATATAGTACTCTCGGACCATGACCTGCCGCAATTTGATGCGCCCGGAGCCCTGGCCGTGCTTAAAGAGAGCGCCCTGGATATCCCCTTTGTCATTGTCTCAGGCGCCATCGGCGAAGAAGCGGCAGTAGCAGTAGTTAAGGCCGGAGCGCATGACTACGTGACAAAGGACAGCCTGTCCCGCCTAGCGATTGCCGTAGAACATGCACTGCAGGATGAGGAAGACAGGCACGAGCGTCGGGAGGCAGAGAAAAGACTTCAGCTATCCGAGGAAAGGTACCGCACGCTGGTGGAGAAAGCATTTGAGGGGATTATTGTAATTCAGGACGGGAAAATTGTTTTCGCCAATCCCCGCGCTTATGAAATAATCGATTATCCCCGTGACCAGACAGAACCCACACCTTTTGTGGATTTCGTCCACGCGGAAGACCGGGAATTGGTCATCGATCGGCATTTGAAGAGGTTGAAAGGCGAGCAATTAGAAGAGGTCTACCCCATCCGGCTGACTGATCAACAGGGTAACATTAAGTGGGCACAGATCAGCGCCGCACTCATAGACTGGGAGGGCAAACCTGCGACACTTACTCTCCTCACAGACATCAGCGAGAGAAAGAAAGCCGAGGAGGCGCTGCTGGAGAGCGAACAACGTGTCAGATTGAAGCTTGATGCAATCCTATCTCCTTTGGGCGATATCGGCAAACTGGAACTTATGGACGTTGTAAATACGCAGGCTATCCAGCTAATGATGGACGACTTTTTCAAGTTGACCACTATCGGTATAGCAATTATTGACCTTAATGGTAATGTTCTAGTCGCCACCGGTTGGCAGGATATATGTACGCAATTTCATAGAATTCATCCCGAAACATGTAAGAACTGCGTGGAAAGCGATACGCTGCTATCTGAAGGTGTAGAAGAGGGGAAGTATAAAGTCTACAAATGTAAAAATAATATGTGGGATATGGTAACACCCATAACAGTGGGTGGTAAACATATTGGCAACCTGTTCCTGGGACAATTCTTATTTGAGGATGAAGTACCTGATTATGAATTTTTCCGATCGCAGGCACAAAAATACGGCTTTAACGAGGAACATTATATTGCCGCTCTGGAACGTGTACCACGTTGGAACAGGGAAACGGTCGACACGGTTATGGCGTTTTATTCAAAGTTTGCCCGCCTGTTTTCATCTCTTAGTCACAGCAATATCAAGCTGGCCCACTCATTGGCTGAAAAGGATAGCCTGCTTAATTCCTTGCGTCAGAGCGAAGATCAGTACCACCTGCTGTCCGAGCACACAACGGACACTGTGTGGCTAATGGACATGAACCTTAATATTACGTACCACAGTCCCTCCGGGGAAAGGCTACGCGGCCTCACGCCCCAGGAGATAATGGAAATGCCGATAGAGCAGCATCTGACGCCCGAGTCGCTAAAATTGGCATTTGAACTGTTTTTCAAAGAGATATCCAGGGTGGAGGCCGACCCGGGCTACAATCCGGTCATCACATTGGATCTTGAGTATTACCGCAAGGACGGCACCACCGTATGGGCGGAAAGTAAGTTCAGTATCATACGGGACGGCAGCGGTAAAGCAGTATCCATCCTGGGCGAAGGAAGGGACATCACCGAGCGCAAGTTATCTGAAGAAAAACTTTTAAAAAGCTACGAATCTATCAGGAAGACCCTGAATGACGCTATCAATACTATGGTCAAAATCGTGGAAATGAGAGATCCATACACTGCAGGCCATCAACAGAGAGTGGCCAACCTGGCAATCGCCATAGCCAGGGAAATGAAGTTGGAAGAAACCCGAATCGATCAGCTAAAGATGGCGGCAGTAATACATGATATCGGGAAAATGTACATTCCTTCTGATATACTCAGCAGACCTGGAAGACTATCGGATATCGAATTTAATTTAATAAAAACACATTCTCAGAGCGGCTACGATATTGTCAAAGGCATGGATTTCCCCTGTTCCGTTGCAGATGCAGTCTTGCAGCACCATGAAAGGCTGGATGGTTCGGGATATCCCAACGGGCTAAAGGGTGATGATATGCTTACGGAAGCAAAAATACTGGCAGTTGCAGACGTGATTGAAGCCATGGCTTCACACCGTCCATACCGGCCGGCGCAGGGTATTGATAAGGCACTTGAGGAGATATCAAAGAACAGAGGTAAGCTTTATGATCCTGGCGTGGTGGATGCCTGCCTGGAGGTCTTCAAGAGTGGCAGGTTTGAATTTAAACCAGTGTGATATCTAGGAAAATGCTCTTGATGAAAAAGCCTATTTTCAGGGACAAGCATTTTTACATACTGCTTGCCTTTTTCATCGTCTGCACTCTCTTTTATTACTCCGGTGAACTGGTCACTCTCTTTGGGTGGGATTCCCTTCGATGGGAAATCCTCTACACGGTGCACGATCCACACAGAATGCTTTTCCTGATCCCAATTTTATATTCCAGCTATCACTTCAGGTTACGTGGAGCTATACTGGCGAACATATTATCACTGCTCATATTCTTGCCGCGCGCTTTTTTCATTTCCCCCTATCCTGATGCCACATTAAGAATGGCTGTTTTTGTGACAGTGGCAACAGTGATCAGCATACTAGCTGTGCTCATATTCAACGAGAGGGATAAGCGCAATAAATCGATCGATGCCCAAAAACAGTCGGAGGAGAAATACCGCAATATCCTGAACCAGATGTATGACTCATATTATGAAGTCGACCTGGCCGGCAATTTTACCTTCGTTAATGGTGCGACATGCCTTAACCTTGGTTATTCCAGGGAAGAACTGATTGGGAGTAACTTCAAGATGGTTCTGTCTGAAAATGATGCGAAGACCGTATTTGAAGCTTATCACGCGGTATATGTATCAGGGGAGCCAAACAAGGGATTTGCCTTCGAGGTCACGTGCAAAGATGGCACGACCAGATTTGCCGAATCCTCGGTTTCCCTGCGGAAAAACGAACGGGGGGAGATTATCGGCTTTAGTTCCATCAGCCGCGATATCACCGAACGTAAACAGGCAGAGGAAGCGCTGCGTAACAGCGAGGAAAAATATCGTTTGCTTGTAGAGAATATTAACGATGTCTTCTATGTACTGGATAACCAGGGAAACATAACCTATGTCAGCCCGGTGGTTGAGCGGCAAAGCAAATACAAGGTTAGTGATCTAATAGGGAAACCTTTTACCCCACTCGTTTACCCGGATGACCTGCCTGCCCTTTTAGATAGTTTCAACCGCCTGGTATCAGGGCAACTGGAGCCCTGGGAATTCCGCATATTGGATAAAGATGGCACGATAATATATGTGCGCACGTCCAGCCGGCCCATATATAAAGATGGAGAAGTTGTGGGCGTCACAGCATTGATTACGGATATTACCGAGCGCAAGCAGATGGAGCGAAAGCTCGAGGAAGCAGCGACGCATGACTATCTGACGGGATTGCCAAACAGGGCCTTGCTGAGAGACCGCTTCTCCATAGCGGCAGCTCTGGCTCAGCGTAACAAAATCAGGCTGGCCGTCATGTCATTGGACCTGGATAAGTTTAAATCCATCAACGATACGCTCGGCCATGAGGCAGGCGACCAGGCGCTTAAGACGATCAGCGCGCGGCTTGCGAGCATAATACGTACCAGCGATACGTTAGCTCGCATCGGGGGAGACGAGTTTATACTGGTGATGCAGGAGACCAAACATAAAGATAATGCCACTGTCATAGCACAAAAAATCCTGGATGCCTTTACTGAGCCGCTGCCAATCGGCAGCCACCAGGTACATTTATCCACCAGCGTAGGCATTGCCATCTACCCCGAAGATGCAGAGGACCTGGAGACCCTGATTAAAAAATCCGATGCCGCCATGTACTACTCCAAGGGTCATGGCCGGAATAGATTCAAGTTTTTCAACGATGGCGATGTCAGGATTGGTGGACATCACATAAGCGGCCCCCCGATTCGGGATTGAGTTCAACGTAATCGCCCGATCAGCCGGCGCGCTCCGGCCACCAGTTCAGCCGCCTCCGCCGCCCCTATAGAATACTTGCCGCTGTACATCTCCTTGTGCCTTCTTTTCTCGGCCGCCTCGAATATCCGGAGGACACGGACATCGTCTTCGGGCAATAACAGCTTGCAGAAAGCCAGCACCGTCGCGTGGTCGCTGGCAGCCACCGTGCGATAGCCCCGAGACCGCATATAGGCGCAGCAGGCATCATAGACAGCATCATAGGCCTGAGCAAAGCACCTGACGGGCTGCCTCTCGATGTCCTGTACAGCGCGGCCCAAACCATCGGCGGCCGAGGCCATCAGCGTTCTGATCACCAGGGGATCGGCAGAGTCTTCCCTGATCAGGCTATTTTTTAGCATCTTCTCAACCGTCATCTTTCAACCTCCCCACTTTTGTTATGTTTCGCCGGCTACATTTATAAATATTCTATCCAGCCGCACTTCTCCTTAACCAACGGCGACATGGCGCGCAGTTTCTCAACGATGCGTGGCAGCGCCTCCACAACTTTATCAATATCCTCCCCTGATGTCCATCTGCCCAGGGTGAACCTGACCGAGCCGCGTGCCCGCTCAACCGGTATGCCCAGGGCCGTCAGTACATGGGACGGCTCCGAACTGGTCGAGCTGCAGGCCGACCCTGTGGAAGCGCAGATACCCTCGGCATCCAGATACATCAGGATCGATTCCCCCTCGATAAAATCGAAGCTGAAATTGGCGTTGTTGGGCAAGCGCGATGTCCTGTGGCCGTTAAGGTAAGCATCGGCCACCCGTCCCAGCACGGAATCGATCAGCCGGTCACGATATCCCGAGAGTCTGTCCGCCTCTTCCCCCATCCAGGCTCGGACAATCTCAGCGGCCGTTCCGAAGCCGACGATGCCGGGCACGTTCTCCGTACCGGCGCGTCTCACATTTTCCTGCTCGCCGCCATGCAGCAACGGCACCATAAGGGTGCCTTCACGCACATAGAGCATGCCCACACCCTTGGGTCCGTAAAGCTTATGGGCCGACGCTGAAAGCAGGTCTATACCCATCCTGTCGACATCTATGGGCAGGTGCCCCGCCGTCTGGACCGCGTCGACGTGAAAATATACGCCGGCATGTCGCGTGATGCGACCGATCTCTTCGATCGGCTGGATGGCGCCCACCTCGTTGTTGGCATGCATGACCGATACCAGCAGCGTCTTTGCAGTTATACTTTTCTTTATGTCACCCGGGTCCACCAAGCCGTACCTGTCCACGGGCACCACCGTCACGTCGAAACCCAGATTTCTCATGTAATTACACGTATTAAGTACGGCGTGGTGCTCGATGGACGTAGTGATGATATGGTTCCCCTTTTCCCTGTTAGCCAGGCAGGTCCCTTTTATGGCATGGTTATCCGCCTCCGTCCCACCGCCGGTAAAAACCACTTCCTCCGGCCTGCACGCGATAAGGGCCGCAACCTTTGAGCGGGCCTGGTCAACGGCGTCCCTGGCCTCCTGTCCCATCGAGTGTATGCTGGATGGGTTGCCGAACTTCCGGCTGAAATAAGGCTGCATCGTTTCGGCCACCTCAGGCAGCATGGGTGTGGTAGCCGCGTAGTCCATGTAAATGTGTTTCATACCAATCCTCGGATCCGGATTATTCCCTCTATTTTAGCAAAGCAGGGCCATCTCGGCTTATCTGGAAGAGAGCCGATCCCGCCAGCAGGTTGGGCCAGCATCGGACCACGCCTTTGTTGTTCAGAAAAGCCTTCCGTTCGATGCTCATCCTGTTTTTTGCGCAATATAGTACGAAATCCCTGATGCTTAAAAAGTGCAGGTTGGGCGTATCATACCACTGATAAGGCAGGGCCGGCGTCACGGGCGCCCTGCCCTGCAGGGCCATTTGAACACGGGCGCTGTAATGCGCAAAATTGGGAAATCCCACGATGACCTTATGCCCCACACGTACGGCCTCGGACAATGCCACATGCGGCTTGCGCAGCTCCTGCAAGCACTGGTTTATGATCACGTAATCGAAAGCCCTGTCGGCATATTCCGACAGTCCGTCATCGATATCCTGATGGGCCACGCTCAGTCCGCGGGCAACGCAGGAGAAAATATAGCTCTCGTCGATTTCGATACCGCTGACGCCGGCCCGTTTTTGCCGGCTTAGCATCTGCAGCAGCTCCCCCGCACCACAGCCCAATTCAAGCACGGAGGCGTCATCGCTGACCCAGCCGGTTATTATGCGATGGTCCAGCCTGCTGTCTCCCGGTTTCGTGTTGTTCATGTGCGCCCGTTCCCGTTGTTTTCGCGGACATTGGCGATGAAATGCTTTACCAGGTATTCCTGTTCAGCGGTCTCGAGTAAAAACGCATCGTGGCCGTAGTTTGAATTCAGTTCGCAGTAAGTAGCGTCCACCCCGGCCAGTTTGCAGGCCTTGACGATCTCGCGCGACTGGTAGGCAGGGTAGAGCCAGTCGGACTTAAAGGCTATAACCAGGAATTTAGTCCTGACTCCCCTCAGTACGTTTTCCAACCCCTTTCCGTTATCAAGGTCGAAATAGTCGAGGGCCTTGGTTATGTAAAGATAGGAATTGGCATCAAAGCGCTTGACGAAGTTATCACCGCGATACTGCAGGTAGCCTTCAACCTCGAAATCAGGCTCGAATTTGGCGCCTTTCACACGTTCCTTGAAGCGACGTCCGAACTTGTCGGCCATCGACTCGTCGCTCATATATGTAATATGCCCTACCATCCTGGCCACGGAAAGCCCCCTCGTAGGCGGCGTCCCGCCGTAATAATCGCCGCCGTTCCAGTTGGGATCGGCCATGATGGCCTGCCGGCCGACTTCATTGAAGGCTATCTGTTGCGGTGAGTGACGGGCAGCCGTGGCAACAGGTATCGCAGAGCGGACGCGTTCAGGATAGGATACCGCCCACTGCAGCGCCTGCATTCCACCCATTGAGCCACCTGTCGCACAGAGCAATTTCTCTATGCCCAGGTGATCGATCAATTTTGCCTGCGCATCCACCATGTCCCTCACCGATATCAGTGGAAAATCGAGGCCGTAGGGCCGGCCGGTCCGCGGATTTTCACTCGCAGGACCGGTCGAACCCCGGCAACCGCCGATCACGTTTGAACAGATGACGAAATATTTATCCGTATCGAAAGCTTTACCCGGACCTATCATGTTGTCCCACCAGCCCGGCCGTTCATCACCCTCATGATAACCGGCCGCATGCGCATCTCCCGAAAGCGCATGGAACACCAGTATGGCATTCGCCCTGTCCTTATCGAGTTTGCCGTAGGTCTCGTAGGCAAGCATGACCGGCCCCAGCCTTTCGCCGGATTCGAGCACCAGCTCTTCCGGCGGCCCGGCAAAGGTTATAAAACTGGTCTCCACGATCCCTGTATCTTTACCTGCTTTCAACATGAAGCCCTCGTATTTTTCAGCTGCCTTTAACAGCGACTTTTAAGGCCTGATCGATATCTTCTTTGATATCTTCGACATCCTCAAGCCCTATAGATAGCCTGATATAGTCCTCGGTCACACCCGTTGTCAACAGCTCTTCCTTGGTCAGCTGCGAGTGGGTGGTGGAGGCAGGGTGAATAACCAGCGTCTTGGCGTCTCCGATGTTGGCCAGGTGAGAGAGCAGCTTCACCGAATTGATGAATCTCCTGCCCGCTTCCAGGCCTCCCTTGATGCCGAATCCGGCCAGCGCACCGTAATGGCCTTTGAAGTATTTTTTAGCCAGCTTATGCGACGGATGGTCTTCCAGACCGGGATAATTGACCCATGATACCAGCGGATGCGCTTTGAGGAATTTAGCCACAGCCAGAGCATTCTCAGAATGTTTTCTCTGCCTTAAGGGCAGCGTTTCCAGCCCCTGCAGGAAAAGCCATGAATTGAAGGGGCTGATTACAAAACCCGCATCTCTCAACCACTGCACACGTGCTTTAAAGGTGAAGGCAACGTTCCCCATATCGGCAAAATTACCGAATGTATCCCAGAATTTCAGCCCGTGGTAGCTCGGGTCAGGCTCTGTGAACCCGGGGAACTTGCCATTGTTCCAGGCGAACTTGCCCGAGTCCACGATAGCGCCTCCAACGGAAGTACCATGCCCACCGACAAACTTGGTGGCCGAAAGGACAACTATGTCGGCCCCGTATTTAATTGGTTGTGTCAGACCGACGCCGACCGTATTGTCCACGATGAACGGAATGCCGGCCTCATGTGCAATGTTGGCAATAGTCTCGAAATCCGGGACATCCAGCTTGGGATTTCCTAGTGCTTCAGCATAGATGGCCCTGGTTTTGCTGGTAATGGCCTTGCGAAACCCCTCCGTTTTAGCTGAGTCAACGAATTTAACGGTCCTTCCCAGCTTGGGTAAAGTGTAATGAAAAAGCTGATAGGTGCCGCCGTAGAGGTTGTCGGCGGACACGATCTCATCGCCGAGCTCGGTTATATTGAGGATGGCAAAGGTCTCCGCCGCCTGCCCCGACGATGCCGCCAGCGCGCTGTTGCCGCCTTCTATAGCCGCAATCCGGCGCTCGAAGACGTCATTGGTCGGGTTCATCATCCTGGTGTATATATTGCCCAACTCCCTGAGGGCAAACAGATTGGCAGCGTGATCAGTATCCTTGAACACGTATGACGTAGTCTGGTAAATAGGAACAGCACGTGCGCCGGTGGCCGGGTCGGCTGTTTCCTGCCCGACGTGTAAAGCAATAGTATCCAGTTTATAATCTGTCATTTGATTCTCCAATTAATTTCGATACTGTATACAAAGGGGGCATAAATGTCCGCTTCGGCGTTTTTATCGAATAGCGGGCTGTCAGCCCGCTATCACATGTCCTGAAATAGCCAGGTCGAGAGGTAACGTTCGCCCGTATCCGGTAATATTACCACTATCAGTTTGCCCGCATATTCGGGCCGTTTGGCGACCTGCAGGGCTGCCCATGCGGCAGCGCCCGATGATATACCAACCAGGATCCCCTCCTCCCTGGCCAGACGCCTGGCCACGTTACCCGCATCTTCATGCTTGACCAGGATTATCTCGTCCAGGAGATCTGTTCTCAAGATATCGGGCACAAAGCCCGCCCCGATCCCCTGAATCTTATTGGGGCCGGGTTTACCGCCGGAAAGAACCGGCGAGGACTCGGGCTCGACGGCAATAGCCTTGAATCCGGGCTTCTTTGCCTTGATAACCTCCGCAATACCGGTGATGGTGCCGCCCGTGCCGACGCCGGCCACGACTGCGTCCACTTTGCCATCCGTGTCACGCCAGATCTCCTCAGCGGTGGTCACCCTGTGTATGGCAGTATTGGCCTCGTTCTTGAACTGTTGCAGCAGAAGGTAATTACTGTTTTTAGCTGCCAGCTCTTCCGCTTTCGCCACCGCCGCCGGCATACCCTGCGCTCCGGGAGTAAGCACGAGCTCGGCCCCGAAGATCGCCAGGAGCTGCCTTCGTTCAATCGATACAGAGTCAGGCATGGTCAGTATAAGCTTGTATCCGCGTGTGGCAGCCACAAAAGCCAGCGCTATGCCTGTATTTCCACTGGTCGGCTCTATCAGAACAGTATCCTTTTTAATGGCCCCTTTCTCTTCGGCAGCCAGAATCATGGAAACGCCAATGCGGTCCTTGAGGCTGCTGAGCGGATTGAAAGATTCCAGCTTGGCCACCACCTCGGCCTTTGCCCCATCTGCGATCTTGTTGAGGCGAACCAGCGGCGTATTGCCGATCAGCTCCAGCGAGTTATTGGCGATGCCGCGTGTCAACCTGGGTATCTCGATCGTTTTAAACTTGACTTTATCTATTTTCAGCTGCGTAACCAATTTATTTCTCCTGAATCATTTGTTAGATTGAATAGAGTAATTCCTTGCCGGGCTCCTTTTTGGTCTGGCGTTCAACCAGGTCCTCAAGGGTGGTAGATTCCAGCACCCCGTGCATGGCTCTGGCTAAGTCCGACCAGACATCGCGCGCCGCGCACGATGGTGCGCGCGTACAGATGCCGGGATTCTCCACACAGTCCACCGGAGCTATGGGTCCTTCCAGGACCTGTATGATATCGAGGAGCTTGATTTTCCGTGGCGGTTTAGCCAGACTGACTCCACCTTTTGGCCCGCGGGTACTGTTAATCAATTTGGCGGCGATCAGCGGGGACACGATCTGCTCGAGGTAACGCAAAGATATTCCCTGCCTGGCCGAAATGTCCTTCAACAGCACGGGGGTTTTCCCGTAGTGCAGCGCCAGGTCCAGCATCGCCCTGGTAGCATATCTTCCCTTCGTTGATATCTTCATCTGTATCTCCGCTTTTTTATAATGTTCACTAATTTTATAGACTTTATAGAGAATAACATGAAAGAAAGGGGGTTGTCAAAAGATTAGAAAGTATGTGGATTCATCTGCTGCTTTCCGGCCTGATCATCCGTGATCAACCGGATGCGCTTAGCTGTCTATTGTCCCAGCGCCGATAACGGTGGGCCCGTCATAAAAGACTATGGCCTGTCCCGGAGCTATGGCTGATTGCGGGGCGGAGAATCTCACTTCCACCCTGTCCATGTCCAGTGGAACAACTTCGGCTTCGGCGCCCGCGTGCTGGTACCTTATCTTGGCGGTCAATTTCATCGATGCAGAGGGCCTTTCTATGGCTATCCAGTTAAGCCGGGATGCCACCAGATTGCTCCTGAGCAACTCTTCCTTTCTGCCTACGATTACAGTATTGGTTTCAGCATCGATATCCGTCACATAATAAGGACCGCCGCTCAGGTCAAGGCCTTTACGCTGTCCTACTGTGTATAATCCCAGGCCCCGATGTGTTCCCAGACGTTTTCCCGTGGAATCGGTTATGGGTCCGGGCGTCATATCTTCCAGTATCATGTGGTAATCAAAACCGATAAAATCCTGGCTCTCTGGCTTATTCTTAATATCCAACCCCAGGTCAGAGGCTATCGCCCTGGCTTCATCCTTTGTGTGGTCGCCCAGCGGGAATAATATCCTGGCAAGCTGTTCCTGCTTCAGGAACGCCAAAAAATAGGACTGGTCCTTGCGCTGATCCTTCCCTTTTTTTAGTAGATAACGGCCGTTAATTAAGTCACGTTCACAACGCGCGTAATGTCCGGTAGCAAAATAATCGAACTCGATCCCACTTTCGCCGGCCGCATCCAGAAGCCTGCCGAACTTAATCCGGCTGTTGCATACCAGGCAGGGGTTGGGGGTCCTGCCGCATTTGTACTCGCGGCAGAAGTAGTCCAGCACCTCGGTTTTATATTCCGCAGCCAGGTCGATAACGTGGTAATCTATCCCGAGTTTCTTCGCCACCTTCCTGGCGTCCTCGATATCATCTTCTTCCCCCGGCCCATAGCATCCGTGTCTGGCCTTGACCGGCGCCGCGCCACCCGCCCAGGTCTTCATGGTCACGCCGGTGACCCGGTAGCCCTGATTGACCAGCAGAGCGGCAGCTACCGATGAATCGATGCCTCCGCTCATCCCTACAATTACTTTTCCTTTTTTCTTGCTAATCATTTACAGGGAAATTATATCACCGCTCTATTCCAGGCCGGCCATCATGTCGCCCAGATAAATAGGCTCGTAGGAATCGAATGCTATGTCACGTACATGATGCATGCCTTTCCACATCAGTTTGTAGCCTTTCAGCGCACGGGTAAAACCGACCTTCTTCTGCCACAAATCGTTCTCCTGCTTCATTCCCTCCCTGACCTCGCCGGCTTTCCCCAGCAGCCTGACTCCCGGCGGCGAGGGGAACCTGCCGTCCATCAATGCCTTGCCCCAGAACAATTTATCGGCGTTGATCGCCATCACACAAACACGAGGATTATGCTTGAGGTTCTCCGGCAGCCGGGACGGAAATTCCTCGAAATAGAAACCCGTTTTATCATCTCGCAGAAAGAGTCCTCCGATGGGCGTGATATGCGGTGAACCATCCGGATTTACCGTAGCCACGGAGTAGTGGAAACAGCTCTTGTATGCTTCCTCAAATATCTTGATTATCTCGTCCCAGTGATTGCCGATCTCCATATAAGACCTCCCTGCAATTTGTGACCTTACCTAACATTGATCAGCACTACCGTCAGAGCCATCAGCCGATGTTCAATGCTCTGACGAACAAATCCATGAAATCAGGCCTGTCAGCAAGCTCCAGGTACTTCACCCGGCTCGCCATCGCTTCGGCCTTTTTTCGCGCTGCGGTGGATACCAGTACCATGCAAGCTCCCGCGCCGGCCGCATTGCCGACCTGCCTGAAACGCCTTAACGGCAGGTCAGGCAGCATACCCACCCTGATCGCGCTTTTTATATCGATGTAGTTCCCGAATGTTCCGGCGATGATTATGCGCCGGATATCCTGTGCGGCCATATCCGCGGACAACAGCAAAACGTTGATGCCGGTGCGTATGGCCGCCTTGGCCAGCTGAAGCTCCCGTATGTCTCCCTGTGTTATAACGATATCGTCACCATCGGCCGAACTATCCCCGCCGGCGATCAATACCTCTGACATCCCGCCGTTCACCCGTGCGAGAGGGTGTCTCCTTTCCATCCTGCCGCCGGAGTCGATGATGCCGGCAACGGCCATCTGCGCCACTGCGTCGAGCATACCGGAACCGCAGATACCGACCGGCGGATAACCTCCGACAGTCCCGTACCTGATCCTGCCGTCCTTTATAACGACCCTGTCGATCGCCCCGGGCGAAGCTTTCATACCATGTTTTATATGTCCCCCTTCGAAGGCCGGACCTGAGGCACAGGAGACGCTGGTAATATTGCCGCCGGCCGCCAGGGATATCTCAGTATTGGTGCCGATATCGATGATAAGAGTTGCCGCCCTGATATCACCGGCTTCCGTTGCCGCCAGTACCGCCACATGGTCGCCACCCACATATCCTCCTATATTAGGAAGCAGATATACTTCGGCATCCGCCGCCGATTTGAGCCCCAGTTCGTTTGCGCCGATCTTTACGGGGGCCTTCGTCCAAGGAAGATATGGCGCACGCGCAAGCTGTTCGACCGGCAATCCCAAAAGCAGGTGGTGCATCGCTGTATTGCCGCAGATGGCTGCCTTAACTATCGCCCCGGGCGTACAATCCGCCGTTCCGGACAGCTCCTGTATCAGATCGTCAATCGCTCCTGTTGCCGTTTTTCTCAACCTTCTGCCGTTGTCAGGTGAGCTCATGGCGTACGTGATGCGGCTGATCACGTCGTCTCCGTAAACAGACTGGGGATTGGCCACGGCACAACAGCTCAGAATACAACCGTCGGAAAGGTCGACCAGGTATGCCGCTATCTTGGTCGTCCCCAGATCGACAGCAACTCCATAGTTCTCACCGGGACGCCTTCTCCTGCGATCAGGAACCACCCTGGCTAATAGCTCTTCTTTGAATGCGGGGGTTGAAGTCAGGCTCTTCTCGGGAGGCAGGTAAACGATCAGATCGCCGGCGGGCTTAGCCTGGCAGGACAGGCGCCAACCGCGTCCCAATTCATCATGCGATAATTTCTTTATTTCACCCGGCGTCGGCGCGCCGGCAATTCCCTTCTCGATACGCACCTTGCAGGAGCGGCACTTGCCCTGCCCGCCACAGACGCTGGCTATTTTTATCTTATTTTCGCGGCAGCAACTGAGAATATCAGTCCCTGCTCTGCATGAAACGCTCCGCCCCGAAGGTTTGAACACAATTTTGTATACTCTCATTAGCCGCTCCGGTATCAATTCGTGATTATATCATGCGCGGCGGCGAATTATATTCAATTTTCCCTGCTTAAAGATCGATCCGGCGAATTTGACAGGGAAATCAACATTACTTGCTTTTAAGCGACCATTAACCTAAAATTTTTATCGGAATAAATTCAGCATTACATCACCAAGCCCTCCGGTCATGCCAACCGGGGGGTTTAAATGTAAATTACGATGCCCCCGGAGGAAAGATCATGAAACAGGACCAGTTTGAAAAATTCAAGGGATCGGTCGATTACGTCATCTCGGATGCACTGAAAAATGCCGTTAACGTGTCCATTGTGCTCAAAAGGCCGCTGCTGGTGAGGGGCGAGCCGGGCACTGGCAAGACGCTTCTCTCCCATAGTATATCGGTTTCGCTGGGCAAGCCGTTGATCCGCTGGCACATCAAATCCACCACCAAGGCAGTCGAAGGCCTGTATGTTTACGATACCGTGCAAAGGCTTAACGACAGCCGGTTCGGCGGCAAGGATGTCTCCAATATCAAGCACTATATCAAGCTGGGAAAGCTGGGGCAGTCCTTTACCGCTCCCGAACAGGTAGTACTGCTGATCGACGAGGTAGACAAGGCCGACCTGGAGTTCCCCAACGACCTGCTCAACGAGCTGGATGAGATGAGCTTCTACATTCCGGAGACGGACGAGACCATCTCGGCCAAGCACCGCCCCATCGTCATCATTACGAGCAACAATGAGAAGGAGCTGCCCGACGCCTTTCTGCGCCGCTGCATCTTCCACTACATCGATTTCCCCGAACCGCCTCTGATGGAGGAGATAGTCAAGGTGCACTTCCCGGACATCAAGAGCGCTCTGCTCAAGGAAGCGCTGGAGACCTTTTATACTTTGCGTAAGATCGACGACTTCCGTAAAAAGCCCTCCACCAGCGAATTGATCGACTGGATACAGGCTCTGATGGCCAGCGGCCTGGACGGAAAAATCAAGGATGGTGAGATACCTTTCCTGGGCACGCTTATTAAGAAGGAAAACGATATCGATTTCTACGTGACGCACCACGTAAAGAAGAAGGCGCAAATACGCGGCTACAATATATCCGGTAATTAAGTTCATCCGCCTTTATTAAAACGGGCTATGTTTACTCCTTTTTTCTATACGCTCAAGGACAAGAAGGTCCCTGTCTCCATCAATGAATGGATGATCCTGATGGAGGCACTCGACAAGCGCCTCATCCACAACATGAGCGACTTCTACTACCTGGCTCGCGCCATACTGGTTAAGAGCGAGACCCATTTCGACCAGTACGACGTCGCCTTTCAGGAATACTTCGGGGGCATAGCTCCTTCTTTCGAGGTCACCGAAGAGCTGGTTCAGTGGCTGATGGACCCCAGGAACAGACCGCAACTGACGCCGGAGGAACTGGCAGCCATCGACAAGATGGACCTGGAGGAATTGCTCAGGGAGTTCGAGAAGCGCCTTAAGGAGCAGACTGAGCGGCATGACGGTGGCAATTACTGGATCGGTACCGGCGGCACATCGCCTTTCGGCCACTCGGGCAAAAATCCCCAGGGCATGCTGGTGGGCGGCCCGGGAGGAATGCGCAGCGCGGTCCGTATCGCCGAACTGAGGTATTTCCGCAACTACAGAGATGACGTCACACTGGACATTCGCCAGATGAAAGTCGCTTTAAAACAACTCCGGCAGCTGAACCGCACCGGCCCCGAGGACGAGCTGGACCTGGACCGAACCATCGACGCTACGTGCAAGAACGCCGGCGAACTCGAGTTCAAATGGAAGCGCCCCCGCAAGAACAGTATCAAGCTGTTGCTCATCATGGACGCCGGCGGGTCCATGGAGCCGTACGCAGACCTCTGCAGCCAGCTTTTTTCCGCTGCCAACTCCCTCAGCCATTTCCGCTCATTCAAATACTATTACTTCCACAACTGCCCCTACGATGTGCTCTACAGCGATATCCAGCAGCGCAAAGGGGAATCTATCGAGCACCTGTTGAAAGTGCTGGAGCCCGATTACAAGGTGATCTTTGTAGGCGATGCCTGTATGGCCTATTCAGAGCTGATGGACCGCTTCGGCGACCTCTATTTCCATGGGTATCAGAAGCACGCCGGCGTCGACAGGCTCAAGCAGTTCAAGTCTCACTTCAGTCATGTTGTCTGGCTCAATCCCGAGACGTCCGTGCTGCGCAGCTACCCCACGGTGCAGATTATCGCCAAGCTCTTCCCCATGTACAACCTGTCCCTGGAAGGCCTCAATCGCGCTGTAAAAAAGCTGGTCACCAAGCTGTAAAGCGACGCCGGACTACGGTGGTGTATTATTTTGAAATTCCAAGCTCTTGACAAATGCTTGAGCGGTTGTGCTATCGTAAGGCATGGCAAGAAAAAAGAAAGATCACGACTTTAATATAACTGCATTTAATATAGTGCAGAAAGCTACTGAGCCTAAGCACCTGGACCCTGAGCCGGAATTAGTAGATGGGAAAAATCCTTATGCTGTTGTCTTAGGTAGACGTGGAGGTTTAATAGGCGGGAAAGCTAGGGCAGCAAAGCTAACAGCGGAACAGCGCGAAGAGATCGCCCAAAAAGCGGCGAGGAAACGTTGGGATAATAAAACCCCCTAATTCCCTGCTATAATTACTACCACATCGTTCCGTTATGGGTATATTTAAAGTGTGGAGGTAATTATATGAGCGATGAGCCAAAGACACCCCAGCCACCACCAGAGAAACCCGCTAAGGCTCCCCCGCCTGAACCAATAAAGATAATAATAATAGAAAAGGGTACACCTAAACCTCCACCAGATTCTAATCCAGATAAAGGGCTACGAACTGAGGATCGAGGGAACTAACAAATATAGATTAAATTAGACATACTTATATACAAGTATCCCTAACGACAAAATCTCTACAGCTAAAGCGGCATAACTGATTCTTAAATACCAAGCTTTCCGGCAAAGTATTTTTTCATTATTCGCAATTGCCTTAGACATCATCCTTGCGGCCCATAGCAATACCGCATCTTTATCATATTTAGTGGATTTTGTATTAGCCTCAAGGTCTGATAATGCAGGCTGGAATTCCCATACACGTGTCCACAGATTGATAATCGTAAATACAGCTAATATAGAGAAGGATATTAATACCATAAGTGCTGTAGACTGTGACCACTGAACGAAATCTGCTGAAATCGCTACGACCATAGCGCTTAGAACCACACCACCTAACCCCAAAACAGCAGTAGCCATAGTATCAAAATGCTGTTTTGAAGAATATTGTTCCTGAGTCCGCCTAACCGTCTCACTGTAAAATAAGTCTTCTTTAGTCATCATTAAAATCCTCAGCGCTATTTATCATTCTACCAATTAAACAAAAATATTTACCAAATTGGCTTGTTCCCTAGTGACTATGCTAGAGCGGTCATGTTTAATATAGTCAAGTAGAGGATAAGAAGATGAACAAGTTAAGCATTGAACGCCAGGCACAGATCATCAAAGTTCTCTGTGAGGGTAACTCAATCCGCAGTACTGCCCGCATAACTGGAACAGCTATAAATAGCGTCATAAAACTATTGTGCACGGTGGGGGAAGTGTGCATGTCCTTCCAGGATAAGCATTTAAGGCATCTGTCATGTAAACGGATAGAGTGTGATGAAATCTGGTCATTCTGCTACGCTAAAGAACGGAATGTACCGGAAGAACACAAGGGCAAATTGTGATACGGTGATGTTTGGACGTTCGTAGCAATAGATGCTGATACAAAATTAGTCGTGAGTTGGCTGGTAGGATGGCGTCAACCTGAATATGCTTACGAATTTGCGATGGATATTAAAAGCCGTATTGATAACCGTATCCAATTAACTACTAACGGTCATAGGATTTATTTATGAGGCAATGGAAAATACTTTTGGCTCTGATGTTGATTAAGCGATAATAGTAAAATATACGGGAACAAATTTGCAGGAAATGGCCGTTATAGTCCAGCTAAGTGCCTCGAAACAAAGACAAGGCGTATGCAGGGAAACCCTGATATGAGTAAGGTATCTACAAGCTATGTCGAACGGCAGAACCTAACAATGAGAATGCAGATGAGGCGTTTTACTAGACTAACCAATGGCTTTTCAAAGAAGATCGGTAACCCCAAATACGCTTTAGCTTTGCATTTTATGTACTACAATTTTGTTAAAACCCACAAAACGCTTACAACTCCTTATCCGAAAACATCGGCTATGGTAGCAGGTATTAGCGATCACATTTGGAGCTTTGAGGAGATTGTGAGATTAACGCCTAAAAGTAGCTAAGTGCCCTTATAATATTTACCAATTGCTTCTCTGATCCTAGCTAAGGACATCGCCCGATTATCCTTGAGTACAGAAATAGTTATAGACAAATCTATAATGCTTTTTAGCGGCCATATCTCAGCTGTATTCATAATATTACCTGCTAAGAATGGAAAGCATGCACATGCTTTCACTACTTCTAGATGGTGATTGATATATTCTGTAATCTCCTGAGTGGGCACTATAGTCTTTAAATGTTCTAGCTTCTTATTTAATGCACAGTATTGCTTGTCTTGCCTCAATAAATCCTCGATGCCCGATGATTTCTCGTAGAAGGTCACAATGCGATTTGAACTGGCAGGGTTCAATACAACTTGTGACAATTCTTTTATCATTGCTTTGTTTGCTGGGCGGGCCATAAGATTATCAAATTCTCCGTCTGATGCTGCTAAAAGTTCGTTTATTGTCACACCTACTTTGCTAGGCAGTCCGTCAACTAATGTTAAAGCAATTAAGTGTTGCCTAATACTAAACTTCAAATTGTGAGATAATTCCTCACAACGATATTCCATTTGGTACAGCAACGGGGGAATTTTATATAATACCTTGCGGGTACGTCCCCAGATATATAGACCAACCGCAATCAAGATAAGCAGTGCACAGAAACACACCAATATCCGTTTTTCATTGGATAATGCATCCCAGATAGTAATAACGAATCCGATCATGGCTGGAATCCCCACAACAAAACCAAAAACCACGGGGATTCCAATGGTATCCCGAATAAATTGCCACCATATAGGGCTTTTATCCACATCCCTATTCTACTTGATTTGTTGTTCATGTTATATGTTATGGACAAAATTCAATACACTACCTAGACTACTACCCGGTTGATGCTGGCACCGAATTGGGCTATATCAACCTTAGCATCCTTAATTGCAAAGTCCAATATTTTGACCTTTCGTCCAATTTATTATACTCTTTAATATAACATGAAAGCTAAAGACCGCCCGGCGATATTGCTTTCCACAAATACCCTGAAGGTTCTTTCCTTCCTGGCAGAGAACATTGGGAGCAATTACACCGCCGGCGAACTGCTTGAACAAGTCGCCATCAGTAAATCGGGGGTATATTTAGCCCTTGACCAACTGCTGGGACTTGGCCTCATCAACAAATCCCAAAGGGGCAAGTTTATCCTCTATTCAGCCAAGTACGAAGACCCTTTTATCAGACAACTCAAGGTCTTAGTAAATATATCGAGGCTGAAACCGCTGCTGTCCAGGCTTCAATCGCTTACGCTATCCATACGGCTGTTCGGTAGCGCCGGCCGGGGCGAGGACCACCCCGAGAGCGACATCGACCTTTTTATCCTGACGGCTAGTTCTGAACCGGTTAAAAAAACTATCTCATCCGCGAAACTGGGCAAAAGGATTCAGGCCATCATCAAAACCCCGTCCGAATGGGCTGACCTGAAAGGGGCAGACCCTGTCTTCCGCCATGAGATCGAAAACGGCATCACACTGTGGGAGAGGAAATCGTGAGCTCAGAATACGATGAATGCGTTCAGAAGAGCAAGCTCAAACCGTTTTCGCGCGGGCACACACTCGCAGCAAAGGAACTCGAAACCGCCACATCCGACCTTGAAAGCGCCGAGAAAACTTACTCTGACGGCAATTACAAGTGGGCTACCATCCAGGTTTATTACGCAATGTTCCACGCTGCCCGCGCGCTCATATATTCGCAGGGCCTGCGTGAAAGGAGCCACCACTGCCTGGTTATGGCGGTCAAAGAGCTCTTCGTAGATAAAAAGCTGATCCCCGCCAACCTGCTTGAAGCATTGAAAGAAGCCAAGAGCCTGCGGGAGGATGCCGATTATTACAACAGGTGGTCGGAGGACGGCAGTAAACGCCTCCTTGCCAGCGCTCGTGCATTTCTTGACCGGGCACGATATATCCTATCGAAATAATTCAGATTTATTATGGGAGGAGCAATACCTTACTCCGAACATGGACAGACCGCAATTCCACAGCTATAATCCTTATCATGCTCAAACTGCCCAAAGTTCTAATCAGCCACGGCGAGATAGATAAGGCCGTCGAACGGCTGGCCTCTGAGATAAGGAGTGAATACCGGCGTAAGAATCCTCTTCTCATTGGTATACTCAAGGGGTCCTTTGTTTTCATGGCGGACCTGGTGCGCAGGCTGGATATGCCGCTGGAGGTCGATTTCGTGCGGTTGTCCAGCTATGGCAGCGGCACCGAGTCCTCGGGCAAAATCAGGATTTCTGGGAAGCTGAACCTGCAGGTCGAGGGACGCCACATCATCGTAGTGGAGGATATCATAGACACAGGGCTGACCACCGCCCATTTCCTTCGCTACATCAGGAGTAAAAGGCCGGCTTCGGCCGCCCTGTGCGCCCTGACCGAAAAGCCGTCCCGCCGCAAGGTGGATGTTAAAATCGACTACCTGGGATTTACCGTGCCCGATAGATTCATCGTCGGCTACGGTATCGACTGGAACGAGAAGTACCGCAACCTGCCGGATATCTGCTATATTGAGTGATTGAGGGAATATGAACCTGCCAGACTTAATAGCGGTGGCACGGGGTGACAGGCCGGCCGACCTGCTGTTAAAAAACGCCAGCATCGTCAACGTTTTTACCAGCAGCATCGAAGAAAGCAGCGTCGCCGTATATGGCGGACGCATCGCCGGGATAGGTGACTATACTGAGGCTGGCGAAGTCATCGACCTCAAGGGCGCTTTCCTGTCGCCGGGATTCATCAACGGCCACATCCACATAGAAAGCTCGATGCTGCATCCGGCTCATTACGCTCGAACCGTAGTGCCGCACGGAGTAACCTCCATTTCTACAGACCTCCACGAGATTACCAACGTCTCCGGCATAGCGGGCATCCGGTTCGTCATGAACTGTGCGCGAAGCCTGCCGCTGGATTTCTTTTTCCAGGCTGCGTCCTGCGTGCCTGCCACACACATGGAAACGTCCGGCGCCTCGATCGCAGCATCCGATATCAGGCGGCTGCTCAAATGGAAGAACAACATCGGCCTGGGGGAGATGATGAACTATCCGGGCGTAATCAACGCCTTTCAGCCGGTGATAGATGAAATAGATGCCGCTGCCGGCCATGTGATCGCCGGGCACGCTCCCGGACTGAGGGGTAAGCAACTCAACGCCTATGTATCCGCCGGCATCTACTCCGACCACGAGAACTCAGAGCTTGAGGAGAGCAGGGAAAAGCTCTCCCGCGGCCTCTACCTGATGATCAGGGAAGGCACATCCGAGAAGAACCTGGAAGAGCTGATCTGGCTGATCACCGACAAGACCTGGCACAGGTGCATGTTCGTGGTGGACGACCGCAGCTGCTCAGATCTGCTGCGGGATGGGGATGTAGACGCAGTGGTAAGAAGGGCTATTGCAATGGGATTGGATCCTATCAGGGCCATACAACTGGTTACGCTCAACCCCGCCGAGTACTTCCGACTGCACGACCTGGGCCGCATCGCGCCGGGCAGCAGAGCCAACCTGGTGACTATTAACAACCTGGAAAAGATGGATATAGACAGGGTCTTCTATAACGGAAAGCTGGCTGCGCAGGGAGGAAGGTACCTGGGCAGCGCCTCCGTAAAAACACCGTCTTATCTGATGAAATCGGTCAACTATAAACCGTTCAAGCCGGCAGCGCTGGAACTGGTGGCCAGGAACGATCTTTTCCCCGTTATCGAGATCGTGCCCGGCCAGATAGTAACCAGGAAACAGATGGTGAAAATAGGGCGGGGCAAATTCCAGCCCGACACTGCACGTGACCTGCTTAAAGCCGTGGTGGTGGAAAGGCACAGGGCCACCGGCAATATCGGACTGGGCATCGTGCGGGGATTCGGCCTTAAAGAGGGCGCCATCGCATCCACCGTAGCCCATGATTCGCACAACATCGTGGCGGTCGGCGTCAGCGATCGAGACATCATGGCGGCGGTTGAGGCCGTCAGGGAGATGCAGGGCGGATTAGTGGTCTGTCGCGACGGGAAGCCCATAGCCAGGTTGCCGCTGCCTATCTGCGGGCTGCTTTCGCCCGACCCGGCGGAGGAGGTCTCCGCTCAATTCGAGTCCCTTGAACGAGTGGCTGCCGGCCTGGGCAAGCTGCCACCGGCGCCCTTTGCCCTGCTGTCCTTCATAGCGCTGCCGGTCATACCCGAGCTGCGCCTTACCGATATGGGCATAGTAGATGTGATCCAGTTCAAATTATTGACAGACATTTAAGAGGAGTGGCTAATGGCATATGAAACCCTGCTGGTAGAAAAAAAGGACGGTATAGCGCTGGTTACGTTCAACCGTCCCGACAAGTTGAATACACTCAGCACCCGTCTATTTCTGGACCTGAGGGACCTCATGGCCGAGTTCAGATATGACCTCGAGACAAGGGTGATCATCTTCACGGGAGCCGGTCGGGCATTTTCAGCCGGCTTCGACCTGCGTGTAGACGCGTTGACCCAGCATATGTCCCAGAAGGAGATGCCCAACGAAAGGATCTGGCAACTGTTCTTCCTGGACCTGATGTCGGATATCGAGAACCTGGAGCAGGTTACCATAGCCGCTATCAACGGCCCCGCCATGGGAGGCGGGCTGTGTATCGCCATGAACTGCGACTTCCGCATAATGGCCGATAACGCCCGGCTGGGTGTTCCCGAGATCGGCCTCGGCGTATTCCTGAGCTGGGGCTCGACTCCCCGGCTGGTAGCCCTGTTGGGACCCTCACGCGCCAAGGAATTCATCATGACGTGTGACCCGGTTAACGCCGACGAAGCTTTCAGGATAGGCATGGTCAACAAGGTCGTGTCTCCCGAAAAACTGATTCCAGCCAGCTACGAACTTGCGGATAAAATCATGCGCAGGGGTCCGCTGGCCATACGCATCTGCAAGAAGCAGGTAAACGCGGCCTCGGTAGCCCGCATGTCCGACCTCTACCTCTTTGAGTCCGAGCTGTGGGAGAGGAACCAGATATCCCCGGACCTGCAGGAGGGCATCAAGGCATCGATAGAGAAACGGCCACCCTCATTCAAGACCGAGGCCGGCGTACCCAAATTCGATTTGCCTGCGTGATATTACGCAGTTCATAAATATAAAGTATAAACGGGAGGTTGCGACCATGGATAAAGAGAAACTGGTCTGGCAGTACGTGAAGAAATGGGCGGAGGAAACGCCCGATAGGGAGGCGCTGGTCTTCAAGGATAGACGTATTTCATATAAAACGTTCTATGAGAGAACGGTCAGCGTGGCGAAACTGCTGCTCGAACTGGGAGTCAAAAAAGGTGACCGGGTATTTACGCTTTCCGCGGCGCGCGACGAGTTCGAGTACATCTACATGGCTACGGCCATGGTGGGCGGGATCTGGTTCGGACTCAATCCGCGATACACGCGCGACGAGTTCCTTTACATGGTTGGTGATGCCAAGCCCAAGATCGGATTCGCGGTCAGAAACTACGATGTCCTGATGCGCGACTATAAGGACGACCTGACAGCCCTCAAAGAAGCCAATCCCGAGCTGGAGCAACTGGTCATCATAGACAATCCCTGGGAGGGTATGCTGAACTGGGAACAGGAGCTGGGCAAAGACCGCAGCAGCCTGGACGCCGCCTTGAAGAAGCGCATAGCCGAGGTGAAAGCGGATGACCCGGCTTTGATCATTTATACCTCCGGGACCACGGGCAAGCCCAAGGGGGCGCTGCTGACACATAAGAATATGATAGCCAGCGCCGCCGCCCAGAATGCGCGCTTTATGGCGCCCAACAGCAAACGCGGCGAGGGCAAGGCGCTTATTCACTTTCCCATCAATCACGTCGCCTGCGCAGTGGAGCTGGTCATGGGCTGCCTGCACTGGGGCGCCACCATGGTACTGATGGACCGCTTCGATCCGGCAGGTACTCTCAAGATGATACAGGAGGAGAAAATCACTTTTATGGGGCAGGTGCCGGCCATGTTCATGCTGCAATTCACACTGCCCGATTTCGACAGCTACGACCTGTCCGGCCTGAAGACCATCATCTGGGCCGGCTCAGCGGCCCCGGAATCGATGGTCAAAAGATTGTCAAAGACCGGAGCAACCCTGATGACCGGATACGGCCAGACCGAGAACGCCGGATTCATTACTTACACCAGTCCGGGCGACTCCATGGATGACCTCATTCAGACGGCCGGTAAATGCTATCCTCCATTCAAAATAAAACTGATGGACGGCAAAGGTAAGGAGGTCGGCCGGGGGGAAGTGGGCGAGATATGGATGAAAGGCGACCTGGTGATGAAGGGATACTGGAACCGCCCCGAGGCCACGGCCGAGACAATTACACGGGACGGCTGGCTGAAATCGGGCGACCTGGCCACCATGGATGACCGGGGCTATATCAAGATCGTAGGGCGTATCAAGGAGATGTTCAAATCGGGCGGCTACAACGTTTATCCGCGCGAGATCGAGGCTGTCATCGAGCAATATCCCGGCATAGCCTTTGTCACGGTCATTCCCATACCGGACGAGACCTGGCAGGAGGTGGGCAAGGCCTATATCATGCCGGTGCCGGGCAAGAACGTCGACGTTGAAGAGATACGCGAGCTGTGTAAAAAGCACCTGGCCAACTATAAGGTGCCGAAGCAATTCGAGGTCAGGCCGCTGCTTCCGCTGCTAGCCAGCGGAAAGGTGGACCGGCGCGCACTGGTAGAAGAGGAAAAGGCTTCCCGCCAGAAGTAAGAACAGTAGAAAAAATGAATCCCGCCTTGTACAGGGCGGGATTCATATCAGCTTCCGCTATGTGATTTAACCGGCCTGCTTGGCTTTCAGGCGCGCGCTCTGTGCCAGCGCCCGTATGGCCTCAAGCAGGTCCTGCCTGCGGCAATCCTTGGTCAAATACCAGCTTGCGCCGGATGCCAGGGCGTCGCCCGCGTAATCGCCATATACCGTAAGGAACAGTATTTTAACATCGGGCATGATCTTCTTGATGGCCCGTATGGCAGTCGGCCCGTCCATGCGCGGCATCTGTCCGTCCATGAGTATGACATCGGGCTGCAGCTTCTCGGCTTTCTCCAGGGCGTCCAGCCCGTCGACAGCCTGGCCTACCACCTCGATATCCTTGTGCCCCTCGAAGATGCTCTTGAGCCCTTCACGCACTACTTCGTTATCGTCTGTAATCAGCACTCTAATTCGTTCTTCCATCTATCACCTTAATAAATTAATACGCACTCACTTTCATTTACATTGACACAGGGTAAGTCTAACGCATTAGCCGGGCTTGTATAATCGGGATATAGGTTGGTTTTACGACCATCATAAGATGACCGTAAAACCCATCCGAACGACCGGGTAAAATCATACTAAAGTATGATCAGAGCTGTATAATGCCCCGCTTGAGCGCGGTCGTCACAGCCTCAGTGCGGGTGGTCACGTTCAATTTCTGGAAGATACTGGTTACGTGGGTTTTAACCGTGCTCTGCGTGATGGAGAGCTGATCGCCGATATCTTTGTTGGAAACGCCCTTGGCTACAAGGTCAAGAACTTCGATCTCCCTGTCGGACAGGGCATCCGCGCCTGTGCTTTTCCTGGAAAGCTCGGATGCCAGCTTATCCAGTACCTTGGTGGTAAAGACCGGCTGTATCAGCGATTCGCCGCGCGAAACAGCGCGTATGGCTTTAAAAAGCTCTTCGCGCGGAGCATCCTTCAACAGATATCCTTTGGCCCCGGCCTTAATGGCGGCGAAAAGGTATTCGTCATCAGAATATGTTGTAAAAACTATAAATTTGATCTCTGGATTCTCCTGTTTGATCCTGATCATGGCCTCAACGCCGTCGAGCTCAGGCATGCGCAAATCCATTAAAATAATATCGGGGGAAAGCTCGGCCACCCTCTGTACCGCCTCCAGGCCATTGGAGGCCTGGCCGACGATGGCGAAATCCGGCTGTCGCACCAGGTTACCCACGATCCCGTCCCTGACCACCTCATGATCATCAACAACTAGTATCTTTATTTGCTCCACTCTTTCACCTCCTACGTCAGAGGGATCGACACCCTGATAACGGTCCCCTCACCCTTACCACTCTGCACTTCAAATGTGCCGTTCTGCCCCAGCGCCCTCTCCCTCATGCTGATCAATCCGAAGCCGCCTGCTTTACCGATCTTGCCTTCAGGACCGGGTTCAAAGCCCACGCCGTTATCATTGACCGTCAGTTCAACTCCCTTGCCCTCAAAATTAAGGGAAACATCCACATGCGTCGCCTGCGCATGTTTGGCCACATTGGCCAGTGCCTCCTGACAGATGCGAAAGACGGCGGTCCCGGTATCAGGCGGTATGTCACGTTTCTCCCCATACTGTGTGAAAATGGCCTCTATGCCATTGTCATGGCGGAACCTCTCCACTTCATGTTGAATAGCCTCATCCAGCTTAAGTTGTTCCAGCGCCTGCGGGCTCAGGTTCCACACCGATCTGCGAGCCTCGGCCAAACTCTTGCGGGCCAGGCTGCGCGCCTGGTTCAGATGCTTCTGCACATCTCCGCTGGTTTCGCCCAGCGCCTGCTCTGTAGCTTCCAGCTGCAGGATGATGCCAGTGAATCCCTGTGCCAGCGTATCGTGTATCTCGCGGGCCATACGGTTGCGTTCCTCGGTAACAGCCATAGACCTCGTTTCCTGGTAAAGCCGTGCATTGTCGATAGCCACCGCCAGCTGATCGGCCAGCGTCTGTGCAGTAAATACATCCGCCTCATCGAAGCCATCCACTTCAGTGCTTTCGATATCCAGCACACCCAACACCCTGGAACCCATACGCACGGGCACGGCCAGCTCGGACATGGTCTCGCCCAGGCTCTCAGGCTTTCTAAAGCCCGGCTCCAGCTTGAGGTCGCTAACCAGTACGTACTCACCCGTGCGGGCAGCCTTGCCGATTATGCCCTCCTCGTCCATCTCCAGCGGCACGCCCACAGGTATCACGTTTTTCTGTCCGCTGAAATGCAGCGTCTTAAGCATCAGCTTGCCCGAGCTCGGCTCGAACAAGAAGATATTAACGTTGTAAAAATGAAAGGTCTGGCGAAGCAGATTGCCCACATAGGCCAGCAACTCATCCAGATTGACAATGGAGCTGATCTTGCGGCTGACCTCGTTAATGGTACGGAGCTGCTCTGCCCTTTGTCTCTCCTTTTCGGTACGTTCGATTACCTTCTGCTCAAGGTTAGTGTACGACTCATTTAGAGCCCTGGTCATCACGTTAAATTGCTCAGCCAGCACCTGCATCTCATCCCCGGTATTAACATTGAACCTGTAGCTCAGTTCGCCGTTGGCGATATGTTCCGAGCCCTTGGTCAACGCCATAATGGGCCTCGTGATCGTCTCCGAAAGCAGGAACGAGACGCCCGACACCACCACTACCATGGCCACGATTACGGCAATAAAGATCAGTTCGGCCTCTCTGGCCTGTTTGTCGACCTGATTGCCCATTTCATCCACAGCCGATGCGATCCTGCTCTTGGTCTCCTCGGCCGCCGAGGAGAACTCGTCCAGGTACGTATTGGCAGCCACGATCAGGTCAGATGACTCCACCGGCACCGTATACATATACTTGGTCCTTTCCTCGGTATCATTGGGCCCCTTGTATTTGTAATAGCCCGATGCTTCGCTCCCCAGCAGGCTGCGCTCGAAAATGGACGAGTAATACGATGGCTCCCCGCCAAGCTGGCGCAGGTTTGCCCCCACGATGCTGGGACTGGAGGCGAATATGACCTTTCCTGTCTTGTCATAGACCCTGGTATTTCCCGTCCTGCCCACCTTCTCTACCGCGATGGCGTTCAGCTCCTGATTCTGCATAAGCGCGGCCTGGTCCAGGTTGGGGTGGAGCTGTAAATAGAAATATATATCCTTGGCAACATCGGAGGCTTTCTGATAAATGGTCCTCCTGCCCTGGTCCTCCAGCGCCGCTATGGAGACGGACATGACCGTTTCCCCCATGGAGACGCTGTATTCCTTGGTCAGCGTACCCACGGAGCCGATATATCGCAGCGCCAGGGAGCTGATGATCCCAACAGAGATCAGAGAAAGGGCCAGGAACGATATGAGTATCTTATCCCTGATACCGAAACGGATCCTGATCTTCTCGATCCGGCTGGCAACCTTGCCCTGCGTCTTTTCACCAGTGCGTTTATTACTCATTAGAATCCAAATTTGTCTTTCAAAATCCCCAGGAGTTCCGGCACAGGCACCCTGGACTGCTGCATACTGTCACGCTCACGTATAGTTACCTGGTTGTCATCCAGCGACTGGAAGTCGATGGTCACACAATAGGGCGTGCCTATCTCGTCCTGCCTGCGATAGCGCCTGCCGATGCTCTGCGCATCATCGTACTGCGTCATAAAATGCGGCCTCAGCGTGGCTGAGACATCCTTCGACATGGGCAGCAATTTTGCGTTGCGGCTGAGAGGTAAAATGGCCACTTTGATCGGGGCTATCTGCGGATTGATGCGAAGTACTACACGTAGTTCTTTGTCGGCCATCTCTTCATCGTAGGCATCGCATAGAACGGCCAGCAGCGTGCGGTCCACGCCGGAGGACGGCTCGATTACATAAGGTATATAGCGTTCGTTCTTCTCCTCATCGAAATAGTCCAGCGTCTTTCCGCTGAACTTGGAGTGCTGCGTCAGGTCGAAATCACCACGGTTGGCGATGCCCTCGATCTCCGACCAGCCGATAGGAAAGTTATAATCAACATCGAAGCAGCCCCTGGCATAGTGAGCCAGTTCCTCTTTATCGTGCTGTCTGAGCCTCAGGTTATCCTTCTTTATGCCCAGCCCGACGTAGTAGTTGAGCCTTTCATTAACCCAGTAATCGAACCATTCGCCGTCCGTGCCGGGCTTGACGAAGTACTCGATCTCCATCTGCTCGAACTCCCGCGTACGAAAGATAAAATTGCCCGTGGTTATTTCGTTGCGGAAAGATTTACCGACCTGGGCGATACCGAAAGGCAGCTTTTTTCGGGTTGTGGACTGCACGTTATCGAAATTAACGAACTGCGCCTGGGCGGTCTCCGGCCGCAGGTAAACTTCATTGGCCGCATCCTCGACGGGACCCATGAAGGTCTTGAACATGAGGTTAAACATGCGGGGTTCGGTCAAAACTCCGCCGCAATCCGGGCAGGCCGAACCGTCGATATCGGTGGAGCGGAACCTGTGTTTGCAGCCCTTGCACTCGACCAGGGGGTCGGAGAATCCCGCCACATGGCCGCTGGCCACCCAGACCTGCGGGTGCATCATGATGCTGGCGTCCAGCCCCACCATGTCGTCACGTTCCTGCACCACCTTCTTCCACCAGTAGTCCTTGATATTTCTCTTTAGCTCGACGCCCAGCGGCCCGTAGTCCCAGCAGCTTCCCAGACCGCCGTATATCTCACTGCTCTGGAAAACAAAGCCCCGCCTTTTGCACAGCGAGACGATCTTCTCCATAGTGACTTTCATATTTTCTTCCGGCACATTATCCTCCTGATGAGATGCCAAAGGCTGATAAATTATACCATTGCCCGGCTGGGCAGGCAGGTTAATCGGAGCATTAAATCAGATAAGCTGCAAGCGGCATACGGACTTGATTATAGGTGTAAAAGCAGATACAGTCAAAATATAAAATTTATTGCTGGGCCGCAACAGCCGGCAGGCTGTATAATTAGACCGGTGAGGCAGTGATTATTCATGCTTAGTAGATGCTTGAAAATAGCCGTACTTATTCTCGCGTCTTCAGCGATATTTATCTGCCCTCAGGCCGGCTGTTACGTGCAGCCATCGCAACCGTCTACCCTGCCGGCCTCGCCGTCTCCTCCCATCCTGCCCTCCGGCGACAGCCCCCGCTTTTCCACAGCAATCCTCGAGGGGCCTGTCGGCGCCATTAACTACAACACGGTGACGTTCAGATGGGGAAGCAGTCTTTCATCGGTCAATTCCTCCAATTTCATGTACGCTACTTTCCTGGACGGCCGGGACAAAGACTTCACACCGTTTCTGGCTGATACATCACGATCCTTTAACAACCTGCCCAACGGAAGCTATAAATTTTATGTAAAGACGCAGGACCTCAACGGCAATATCGATCCTTTAACTCCGAGCCGGTCCTTTACCGTTTCAGGCGTGGCGCCGCCGCAGGCGCAGAACCTGCCTGTTGCGCCGGGCGGTGGAGGCGGTTTACTGCTGATCGGCGCCGATGTCAGCCGCATAGCCGTAGCCGGCGACGGATCAACCGTTTACGCGCTCGACTCCACCAGCTCCCGGCTTTATCGTTCTACGTCGGCGGGAGTTGACTGGAGAGACATCTCCGCCGCTCTGGGCGCCGGCGCACCGTGGATAGACCTGGCCGTGGCGCCTGATGACCCAGGTTTCATAGCCGTGGTTAGCGGTGGAGGCAGCCAGGTCCATATCTCCGCAGACGGCGGCGCCACATTCCAGAGTACCGACATATCATCATACCTGGGAGCAGGGCAGGTGGTCAGATGCATAGCCATATCGCAGGGTTACGGATCACCCAGGCGGGAACTGGCCGCCGGGACCTGGAACGGGGCGGCCGGCGGGAGCGTTCTGATAAATATCATGACCAGCTTCTCCGGCGGGTGGTTCAATGCGGGCAGCGTCATGCCCGGCTGGGCGCCCCCCGGCGGAGGCGGAGTGGACGTAGCCGCCATCAGCTACTCCCCATCATATGGCTCGGACGGCGCCCTGTTATTAGTAACCTCCAGCGCGACAAAAACTTATCTCTATGCCGGCGAGCGGGACACCGGCTCAAACTCCATGACCTGGAACTCCTGGACAGGCTACCCTGTAGAGATAGGTCAGGCCGGCGAGCCCCTCAACCATGCCGATATAGCGTTGCCCTCGGATTATAGCGGCAGCAACCCTTATTCGCGCAGGGCCTTTGCCTCGTGGAATAAGAACAATCCGGGACGGGACGTCTATCAGGTGTCCGATTACCAGGTCTACCGCATGAATGCTCCCGAAGCAATAGCTTCCATCGCCTACCACGGAAGCATCGCCGGCGGCAGGCTGCTGGCAGGCGCAGTGAAGTGCCAGGCAGGTGGCGGCTGCTACCAGGTACAGACGTATTATTCAGGCAATCCAACTTCCATGTACCCCAACTGGTTGCCCAGTCAGAAGGCGCCTACCGGATCGCGCAATGCCATGGTGGAGTGGTCGCCGAACGGGATCATGGCCTATGCAGGCACCAGCGGGACGGAGAGCGCCTTCTCGCACAGCCTCAACAACGGCTCAACCTGGAACCAGTAGGCTTTTATGGGTGTTTATAGCGAGTATCGCCACAAACTGACCACGCCGGATGAAGCAATCGCCAGGGTCAAGAGCGGTGACACCATTGTCCACGGGTCCAGTGTCTCGGAACCCCCCGCCCTTTTGACGGCGCTGGCGGACCGCGCCAGGCGGGGCGACCTGTCCGGATTAAAAGTATATTCCAGCCTGCCCATGCAGCATGCTGCGCGTACGGTGCTTTCTCCCGACCTCTCCGACTGCATAGAATCTCTCTCCTGGTTCGTAACCGAAGCCGACAGGTCGCGCCACAAGGTAGGCCTGAGCTACTACGTGCCAACACATATACACCAGATACCCAGGCTGCTGCAGGAGCATATGCAGATCGACATCATGATGGTCACAGTCTCCCCGATGGATAGATACGGCTATTTCACGTTCGGCGCTGTCAACGACTACAACGGGACAGCCGCACGCGCCTGTAAGACCCTGCTGGTCGAGGTGAACGAGAACATGCCGCGCGTGCTGGGGGACACCCTGCTGCACATATCGGAGGTGGGCCTT
>CAYVBI010000004.1:0-36033 GCA_964448985.1 uncultured Dehalococcoidales bacterium | reverse complement strand
GAATCCAGCACCTCGTACCTGTCCTCGAACTTGCAGCGCACCCTGATCCTTTTATGCTCGAGGTCGACGCTCTCGATGCGGTCGACCGAGGTGAGCTGCGCGCACTTAAGACGCGTGGCAATGCCAGGCCCCACCTGGGCCGTATCGCCATCAATGGTCTGCTTTCCGCATATCACCATGGCCAGTTCGTCCTCTTCGGCCAGCATGCGGATAGCTGAACTCAACACCATGCTGGTAGCCAGCGTGTCCGCGCCGCCAAAGGCGCGGTCGCTCAGCAGCACCACGTCGTCGGCGCCAACCGCCAGGGCCTTGCGCAACGTCATCTCCGCGCCGGGCGGCCCCATAGAAAGGGCTACTACTTTAAAGCCGTACTTTTCCTTAAGCCGCAAAGCCTCTTCGAGGGCGTGGGCATCAAAAGGGTTGATGATGGAAGGGACGCCCTCGCGGATAAGCGTGCCCGTATCCGGATCGATCTTAACCTGAGTGGTGTCCGGTACCTGCTTGATACAGGCGACGATTAACAAGACAGACGCTTCCGGATATACTTGTATATGCGCATTATCATATTATATTTTGCCGACATTAAGCCTATATATTATTGAATTATTAACTTCCGGTCAATATGCGCATTGACAACCGCATCCCGCAGTACGTAGAATGCAGCGCCGCAAGTGATAAAACCATGACCACCTCGAATAAAATAATCTCCGCCATAATAATAATCACCATATTAGTATGTATCGCGGTGATCGTCTACCTGGGTGTGACTTCACAGCCGTCTGAGAGCTTCAGCGAGTTCTACATTTTAGACAAGCAGGGCGCAGCTACTGATTATCCTTCGCAGGCCATATCCGGGCAGCCTGTTAGCGTAATCGTGGGCGTCGTGAACCACGAAGGGATACTGTCTGATTATACAGTTCAAATCAGGGAAAATGATGCTATAATCAAGTCGATAACGGTGGGCAAATTAAATGACGGCCAGAAGTGGGAGCAGCCGGTGGAATTCACTCTGAACCATGCCGGGGAAGGCCAAAGAGTGAATTTTTACCTGTTTAAGGACAACGGGGCTGGGCCACACATCAAAGACCCGCTGGTATTGATCATGAAGGTAACGGAGAATTAAAAATGTGTGGAATCATAGGGTATTGCAGCAAGAACGGCAAGGCTGCGGCGGTAATCTTTGAAGACCTCAAGCGCATGGAATACCGCGGCTACGATTCATCGGGCGTGGCCATGATATACGACGGCAAGCTGGTGGTGAAGAAGGGAGTGGGCAGGCTGGAGGAGGTAAACCGGAAATACCGGCTGGACAGGATGCCGGGCAGCGTAGGCATCGGACACACGCGCTGGGCCACACATGGCGGTGTGACCCAGGTCAACACACACCCACACTGCGATTGCAGCAACAAGATTGCAGTGATACACAACGGCATCGTAGATAACTACCAGGAGCTGCGCAAGGACCTGATCAAGCACAAACACCGCTTTATCTCCGAGACCGATACAGAGGTCATCCCTCACATGCTGGAAGACGAGATGAAACGCGGCCGCTCGCTCGAGGAGGCGGTGATGGCGGTGGCGCCCAGGCTGGAGGGCTCATACGCCTTTCTCACGATCAGCACAGAGGAGCCCGGCAAGGTCGTAGGCACCCGCAAGGGCAGTCCTCTGATAGTCGGCCTGGGCAAAAATAAGGCCTTCGCAGCCAGCGACTCAATGGCGCTGGCCGGACAGATAGACCAGCTTTACATGCTGGGCGAGCGCGAAATAGTGGTTCTTACCGCAGATAAAACAGTTTTCTTCGACTCCACCGGGAGACCGATCAGCAAGAAGGCGTCTAAGCCGGATGCAGTCTGGAACGACAACAATAAGGAAGGGTACGAGTACTTCATGCTCAAAGAGATCATGGAGCAGCCCGAGACACTCATATCTGCAACGCACCAGGACAAGGACGTTTTCACAGCGGTGGCGCTGGATGTGCTGAGGGCCGACCAGGTCATAGTCACCGCCTGCGGTTCATCGCGTTACGCCGCCCTGGTGGGACGCTACCTCTTCTCGAGCGTCGGTAAAAAATTCTGCGAGGTGGTCATGGCTTCCGAGTTCCAGTACTTCGCCGAATCCGTGAGCAGGAACACCCTGGTGCTGGCCATATCGCAGAGCGGCGAGACCCTCGACGTGATCGACGGCGTAGAGCTGGCACGCAAAGCGGGCGCCAGAATAGTCTCAATCATAAACAGGCCGCAGTCGCTGCTGGGTGAGCTCAGCCACAATGTCCTGTACCTGAACTGCGGTCCCGAGATCGGCGTGGCCGCCACCAAGTCGTTCCTCAACCAGCTGGCCATCTTTTATCTGCTGGCATTTTCCATGGTGCATTCGTTCGATATGGCGGTCGACAATATACGCAAGGTCAGCCGGCAGGTCGCCAGGGCCATCGACTGGAACAATGACGAGATAACCAGGATCACGCAGGAATACCACGATAAGAACGATTTCTACTACATCGCCCGGGGCATCAACTTCGCCATAGCCTCGGAGGGGGCATTGAAGCTGAAGGAGATCTCCTATATCCATGCCGAGGGCATGCCCGCCGGCGAGCTGAAACACGGCACACTCTCGCTGATCGAGGAGGGCACGCCCGTGCTGGTGATTTGTCCCAGTGATTTTACGTACAAAGAGACGCTGGGCAATGCCATTGAGGCCAAGGCCAGGGGGGCCAAAATAATAGCTGTCTCCGATGTCAACAACGAGGTCTATGACCACTGGATCAGGATCCCGAAGGTGCACGACCTGCTCTACCCCATGGTATCCGTTGTGCCGCTGCAACTGCTGGCCTACCACATGGCCACCAGGCGGGGCCGCAATCCCGACATGCCGCGCAACCTGGCCAAATCGGTCACCGTCAGGTAGCCTGAATGAAAATAATCGCCGTCATCCCCTGCCTGGATGAAGCAACCTTCATAGGAGACATCGTCGGCAAAGCGGTAAAGCTCGTTGATAAAGTGATCGTCATCGACGATGGCTCCGGCGACCGCACCGGAGAAGTCGCCCGTCAGGCGGGCGCGGATGTGATCAGGCACGAGAAACGGCGCGGCGCAGGCGCGGCGACACGCACCGGTTTCCTGGCTGCCCTCAAGGCGGGAGCCGATATAGTGGTAACGCTTGACGGTGATGGGCAGCACGATGCGGCGGAGATTCCCACTGTGATCGCTCCCGTGCTGCGTGGAGAGGCCGACCTGGCAATCGGATCGCGCTTCGTTAATCCCTCAACCAATATGCCCCCCTACCGCAATCTGGGTATCTATATTATTACCTGGCTGTATAACATCGGCTCAAAGAATAAAATCACTGATTCCCAGAGTTGTTTTCGCTCTTACAGCCGCAGGCTGCTGGAAACGATCGACATCGCCCGCGCGGATTTTGGCTTCAGTATTGAAGTGCTGGTCAAAGCCAGGAAAAAAGGGCTGAAAATCGTCGAGGTCCCGGCCTCCTGCTTATATCACTCCGGGAGCTCAACCATGAATCCGATCACGCATGGGCTGGGAGTTGCCTGGAGCGTGATACAGCTACGCACCGCAGTTGAACTATGCAGGCAAAAACCTGTGCTATAATTATTCCCGGTTATCTGTTTACACATCAGGCAATGCCTGCAGATCAGCTCAAGCCATATTCCCCGGGCTTTTTATGGGTTACCCTAATGTATAACGCGATGTACTTGCTGATGCCGTACTAAAAGGAGGATACCTGTGGATTGGACCAATAGCAAAGTATTAGTGGCGGGTGGGGCCGGCCTGATAGGTTCACATATGGCCAGGACCCTCTTAAAAAGGAGCGCCAGGGTGAGGGTTGCGGATGATCTTTCCAGCGGATCTCTCAACAACATCAAGGACATCAAGAACAAAATCGATTTCCACAAGGAAGACCTGCGGGACAAGAAGAATTGCCTGAAGTTGACTAAGGGGGTTGATTACGTTTTCCAGTTTGCGGCCAACATGGGCGGCATAGGATACATCACCAGCATCGGAGCGGATATCATGCGGGATAACATATTGATCAACACCAATATGCTGCAGTCCGCCCACGAAAACAAGGTGATCAAATATTTCTACAGCTCATCGGCATGCGTTTACCCCGAGTACCTCCAGAAAGACGCGAAAGTGACGCCGCTCAAGGAGGACGACGCTTACCCTGCCGATCCTGACCAGTTTTACGGATGGGAAAAAATATTCACAGAGAAACTGTGCGAGGCCTACCGCACCGACTATGGTATGAATATAAAGATCGCCCGGTTCCACAATATCTACGGAGAAGTTTATACCGCATTTGATAAACAGAAGGGCAAGGCGCCCTGTCACCTGATTATGAAGGCTATTAAATATCCCGAGCAGGATTATGTGGTCTGGGGAGACGGCAAACAGACCAGAAGCTTTCTGTATATCGATGATTGTATCGAGGCTGTGCTGAGATTGATGGACTCAGATTACACGGGGTCGATAAATATCGGCTCCGACCAGATGGTGACCATCGATGAACTCGCCGAGATGACGATCAAAATTTCGGGAAAAAAGATCGAGATCAAACACGATCTATCCAAACCGCAGGGCGTCAGGGGCAGAAATGCCGACCTGACCCTGGTTAAAAAAGTCTTAAACTGGGAACCGCGCGTGAGCCTTGAAGAGGGATTGAAAAGCACGTACGACTGGGCCAAAGACAGATTTGCGGAGCTTGAAAATATTTAGAATCGTTCGCTATAAGTATGGCGCGCCCGGTCTGAGAGGAAACATATGAAAATCCTGGTCATGGCCTCCACTATCGACCTTAAGAACAAGATGGGATGCACCCCGGCCTGGTGGCAGCTTTTAAAAGCCCTCTATGAAGAAGGCAACGAAATCACCGTCATCCCGTATATGGGCATACCTGTGGAGAGCCTGTGGTGGAAGACATACGACAATCCATGCGCGCGCGAAAGCGTCATGTATAACTCATTCCTGGAAAGCCGTAAGCGCCGTGGTAAATCGCCCAGCCAGAAAACCGTGATTTCGCCCATCGCCGACCAGCTGATCAAGCACTATGTCAGGCCGAAATGGGCGAGGCATCTGCGGCAAATACTGACGAAGGAAACCGACTTCGACCTTCTTTTCCTGATGAGTATACCTCTCAACCATATAACCGGCATTCCCGCCGCCGTCAAGAAGGAGTTCGGCATCCCGGTCGTTTACTATGACGGCGACATGCCCACCATCCTGCCCAAATACACTATCAGCCGGGGCTTCAAATTCAACTATTACGAGGGGGCCGACCTCACCGAATATGACGCCTTTTTAACCAACTCTGCGGGAGTCATACCCGACCTGGAAAAACTTGGCGCACGGAATGTCCATGCCCTATATTACGGTATCGATCCCGACCTGGTGACCCCCGCTGAGGTTGAAAAGGATATCGACATAGCGTTTTTCGGCTACGGCAGCGACTTCCGCGAGGAATGGATGGAGAAAATGATCACCATACCCAGCCGGGAGATGCCGGATGTGAGTTTCGCAGTCGCCGGCGGAAATTTCGGTATTGATTTAGGCGCGGCAAAGATGCTCGGTGATCTTTCCTACAGCCAGTGGAGGCAATTCTGCTGCCGCAGCAAGATCAACCTCAATATCACCAGATGGTCGCACACCAGCGTTTTCGCCTCCTCGACCTCAAGGCCGTTTGAACTGGCCGCATTCGGCTGCTGTATCGTTTCCCAACCGTATAACGGCATCGAACAGTGGTTTGACATAGGAAAGGAAATGTACGTGGTAGAGAGCGCCGGTCAGGCAATTGAATTATATCGGAAGCTGCTGGCCGATAAGGACGAAAGGGAAAGGGCAGGCAGCAGCGCGAGGGCACGTATATTGAAAGAACATACTTTCAGGCACAGGGCAGCCCAGTTGATCGATATGGTCAAAGGCCTCAAGTAGGACCACCGATTCCTGTTGATAAAAGTACGGCCTCATTTGCTTTCCAGTTATAATGATATTGACTGCAGGTTCAACTATTGATTATGTCGGTGAATAAGGTTAAATGCCGCGTCTTCCTGGATAGCGCCGGCGACGATATGAAAGCGTCGCTGGAACGCGGCCTGCAATACATAGAATGGGACCGTTACGTAAACAATAAATCCACGGTTTTCATAAAGCCCAATTTTACCTTTCCCCGCCATATAGAGGGTGTTACCACTTCGCCGGAGCTGTTACTCAGCCTGCTGCGGTTGCTGAAGGGGAAAGCGGGCCGGGTGATCCTCGGGGAGTCGGACGGCGCCAATCACGCATTCACCGCGGAAGAGGCCTTCGAAGGCCACGGCATTTACGATATATGCAAAGAGACCGGCGCCGAAGTGGTAAGCCTGTCCAGAATGCCCTCGTCAATCGTCGAATCGACTATTCTGGGTAAAAGAGTCAAGGTCCGGTTGCCCGACCTGCTGTTACATGATACGGACTGCTTCATCTCGGTGCCCGTATTTAAAGTCCATGCCATGACCACTGTAACACTGAGCCTGAAAAATTCCTGGGGCTGCATCCCGGATACGATGAGATGTCTATTGCATCAGGACCTTTCGCATAAACTTGCACTTATCGCCGGCCAGCTCAAGCCACGCATAGTGATAATGGATGGATTGTACTCGCTGGATAAACACGGCCCCATGTACGGGGAAGCGGTGAAAACAGATATGCTTTTAGTTTCCGATAATACCGTGGCTGCCGATGCGCTGGGAGCAATGATCATGGGATTTTCCCCTCGCAGCATAAAACACCTGGTCGTGGCGGAGAAGGCGGGGCTCGGCCCGCTGGCCCCGGCCGACATAGAGATAAATACGGATTGGAACAAATACAGGCGTCAATTTCGTATTGAGCGTACTCTGATCGACAGGGCCTCCGGCCTGCTGTTCCACAGCGGCCTGGTAGCCAAAATAGTAATGGACTCTGCTTTAACGCCGCTTATATACAAAATCGCAGGTTATTTCAGATCGTCAGATGAAAAAAAGGTTGCGGGCCAGCTGGGCAGCCGCAGAAATCCGGGGCCGTATTAGACGATAGACGACAAATTAAGAGGACTGTCCGCAGAAAAGGAAGCTGATATGGTGAAACGTGATCCGTTGGAGGAAGAAAGGAAATGGTGGGAAAAATGGGGACCGGATGATACAAAATCTAAATCTATGCCTGCCAGGCATCTATTCGCACACAGCGCCGTGCGCTCCAGATTATACGATACGCTACTGGAACTGGGATGTATCAGCAGTTCGCTCATCCTTGAGGTTGGATGTGGCGACGGTGAAGACGCGGTACATGTGCAAAAAGCCTCGACACACATAACCGGTATAGACATATCGGAAAACGCCCTCAAGAAATTCAGAGCAAAAGGTTTCGAAGGCATACTGGCTGATACGGGCAACCTGCCGTTTCCCGATTGCAGCTTCGACTACATCATGTGCTCGGGACTGCTTCACCACCTGGTAGGGCAGGGCGATTTAATCAATTATGTGAATGAATTCGTGCGCGTTACAAAAGCGGGGGGTTGGGTTATTGCCCTGGAACCAAACGTATTTAACCACTCCGGCCTGCTGATGAATATATTCAACAGCATCAAGCCGGGGATCACCGGTTTGGTGCCGCATGAAAGAGCACTATCGCCGATCCACCTCAGAAATGTTTTTCGCGATGCGGGATTGGAAGACGCCAGGTACGTTGCCTCGTCTTACGTATGGAACCGCTTTCCCCTGTCGATTTCCAGGTTTATCTACGATCATGATGACGGCATACGGCTGAAAAAACCGTACAACCTCTTTGGATGGTTTGAGATTATTTATGGTCGCAAGGTATTTAACGAGTCCGATTAACGACTGGCCGATCCGGAGGCTCCTGACAGTCTCTGCCGTCTTATGGGCGCTTATGGCCGTATTGACCGGCCTCACCTATGCCGGCTTGGATATACCGGTTCTGAGGCAGATCGCGGGATTCATCTTCCTGGCCTTCATACCAGGCGTTTTAATACTTCGCATATTCAGAATTCACAGCATCACCACTCTCAATAGTCTGGTATATTCGACAGGCTTGAGCATCGCATTCGTTTTGTTAAGCGGCGCCCTGATTAATCTCATACTGCCTGTAGTCGGTATCCAACGGCCGCTTTCATTGCTGCCTGTCACAATCGCTATTGGGTCCCTGGTTGTAATATTGATGATATTTGCCTGGGTGCGCGATAAAAGCTTTATGCCCCCTGCGACGACATTACCTGTATCGAAAATACCCCTTGTGCCGGTGTTGTCACTCATTCTTCTCGTGGCCCTTACCGTGCTCGGAGTCACTCTGGTCGATTGTTTCCAGAGTAATATACTGCTGCTCATCTGCCTGATAGGCATCGCAGCGGTTATCGGGCTCGCTGCTTTCGGCAAATTTATCACGCCTGCGCTCTATCCGCTGACCATATTCACGATCGGACTCTGCCTTCTCTACCAGACCACGCTGATGTCGCCCTATCCCATCGGCAGCGACATCTATACCGAGTATCAGTTTTACCGTCTGGCAGCGGACACCGGCTTCTGGGATGCCGCAATCCCCAGCACGGTCAACTCGTGCCTGAGCATAACCATAATGGCGCCGGTTTACTCACTATTTCTGGGCATAGACGGCAGCTGGCTGTTTAAGGCTGTGTACCCCTTTATTTTCGCGCTGGTCCCTCTCATCCTATTCGAAGCCTTCAGCCGGCAGATCGGTCCCAAAAGAGCCTTGCTGTCCGTATTTTTCTTTATTTCCGTGCCCACTTTCTCAATGGAGATGATCGCCCTTTGCCGCCAGCAGATAGCCGAGCTTTTCCTGGCCCTGGTAATACTGCTGCTGGTAGATAGAAAGTTAAAGCCCTTCCAGAAACTCTCGCTCTTATGTATTTTTGCCGCAGGGATAGTGGTATCGCATTACGCCCTGGGTTTCATCGGCTTTGTATATGCCGTCCTTTTGCTGTTGATTGTGCTTTTTATCGGGAGCAACTTATTTCAAAGGATATGGAGGCGCCTGACCGGGCAACAGAGTAGTACAAACGCCGGGATGAATCAGGCCGGATCCCTCAGGACAAAGGCAACGGTGATATTTGTAGCCGTTTACTTTATCGCCGGCGCATTCTGGTACGGTTTCATAGGCTCAGCACTGATTGCCCGCACGTTCGACCGCATGTGGACCGAGCAAACTCAAATAATCATTACGCAGATAAGTAAAGTTGTGCCGGGTTTGGATTTGCAGGCATCGTCCCCGGTATCGTCCCAAACACCGGCTCCCTTTCAATTAAATAATCGCGATGGTTTAATCCGGACGGCTGTGGGGCTTGATTTTCCCGATGCGTCGCCGCCGGGCAAGGGATTCAGGATCCTGCAATATATAACCCAGCTTCTGCTGATTATCGGCTTTCTTTATACGATACTGCGTCCCAGGAAGTTGAAATTTACAATGGAATTTCTATCTTTGAGCCTGGCTGCTATATTTCTAATCCTGGCCTCTATAATAATGCCGCGTCTGGCAGATTATTTGAATATCACCAGGCTATACCATATTGCCCTCATGACGCTGGCCCCATTCTGTATACTGGGAGGCGAGGCTCTCTGGCTGGGCGCCGTATCCGTCTGGCAAAGGATAAAACGGGCGATCGCCGGCAGCCGGGGATCGGGTTTGCCGGCCCCATCCGGCATAACACGATTCGACGATAGTTCGGGCGGCCTCAGATTCGTCACTCTGGCCGTGCTGATTCCCTACTTCCTGTTCACATCCGGATTCATTTACGAAGTTACCGGGCAAAACGTGACTGATAAAGTTGAGCTTCCATACTCAATAGCCTTAAGCAGTTACCGGCTCGACCTCGCCGGCGTGTTGTATGCAAGGGACGGCACTGCCGCACAATGGGCCAGCCAGAAATCCGATAACCTGACAAACGCCTATGCTGATCGTCATGCAACCAATCTTTTGCAGTTTTATGGATTCCCCGGATCCTTGCTGGAGCTGCCCTACGATGCCAAGTACCTTCAGAATGGCAGCTATATGTATTTAGACAGCGTCAATGTCGGCCGGGAGGCGTTCACCTTCTCGGTTTCAACCGGCCTGCGTAAGCATATGGCGTTTGCCGACATCCCGGGGCTGGCCGGGACCATCGATCAAAGCAACAGGATCTATAACGACGGCGGGGCCCAGGTGCTGTTGATACAGGGCCATTGAATTAATGCCTTTTGGTTCTACCAGACTTATCCGGCTTCGCCGGCTGATTTCTGAGTGCGGTGATAATCATGTATGTCCCTGTAGAGTTCCACCAGTTTCTTCTGCTCGGTCTGCCAGTTATAGGTGGATATCGCCGCCGACAAAGCTTTTCTCCCCATCCTCTCCCTTAACTTGGGATCATCACGGAATTTGATGATGGCCTGCCTGAGAGCTTCCCCGTCATATTCGACTGCCAGGCCGATTCCTTCCTTTTCGACAAATTCACCCGAGTATATTCCCCGGGTACAGATGATCGGCCGGCCGCAGGCCATGGCTTCAAAAATTTTATTCGGCATACCGATCTTATTATTTGGATTGCCCGGGTCGAACATGCAAAAGATAACGTCTGCTTCTGCTGTCATGGGCAGTACCCTGTCCACCGGTACTCTCCCCACAAACGAGACATTGGGAATCTCACGGCACGCTTCCCTGATAGATTCAACATAACCGGACTCGCCAATACCCCCGATAATGCAGGAGACGCCCGTCAAATTTTTCATTGCAGCAATAAGCTGCGGTAAAGCGCGCGCCTTATGTAATGTTCCTATATACAGCAGCGTGAATTTGCCACCGTTATCCGGTGGCTGATACTCAGTGCTCTGCAGCGGCTTACAATTCATGATAACTGAAATCGGCCTTTCGGTTATTTGCTTCAGGCATGATCTCATTATTTCGCTGACGGCTATAATGACATCCACCTCTGCTATCCACCGCTTCTCCAGCCGCTCGAATACGCGGGCTATCCAGCGCGGGAAGGATGCCTGCATCATATAGCCATACATATCGCGGGCATCGTAGATCAAAGGCACGCCGAGTTTCCGCTTAAGCCTTAGTCCGACCGATAAAGTATCCAGGAAATGGCAATGTATGGCATCGAAGGCGGCTTCTTTATTTAGAGCTAATGCTTCCCGATAAGCCTGCCGCTGCCATAATAGCAGGTGAAAGGCATGCCAGGGAGGTAAGCTCAATCCACACTTGGGCGACAGGCATATCCTGAGGCGAAGTACATCAACTCCATCCCACGTCTGCTTACGGGGATTTTGCTTCAACTTGTCCCATGCGATTACGCTCACCTGATGTCCGCTTTGAACCAGCGCTTGAGCTTCGTTGTACAACCGCGGATCGGTGGTAACCGGGCTGGACACCAGCATTAATACCTTCATATATCAATTTCCATTAGAAAATGCCCTCAACCACAGTTCGAAGTTAATGAAGCGCCATAACTCA
The DNA here is from genome assembly GCA_964448985.1 of uncultured Dehalococcoidales bacterium. GTDB lineage: Bacteria > Chloroflexota > Dehalococcoidia > GIF9 > UBA5629 > CAIMUM01. Next base: position 24,547 of record CAYVBI010000004.1, on the reverse strand, counting down.
GCCGCAGAATTATCGCTTCTTAAAAGATCATTTATATTGCCTGCAATATAGCTCGCATCTATATAACCTGCAGACATGCATGCGCTGCGTGAAAACAATTCGATAATGTTTTCTCGATTTTCCACAAGCCATTGTTTATTCGGTGTTGGAAACCCCAGTTTATCCCGCCTTAATCGAATTTGATCCGGCAATATATCTCTCATTGCCTCCCGCAAAATCCACTTGGTCCATCCATTATGGATTTTGTAAGAAACGGGCAGCGAAAAGGCAAATTCCACCAGCCTGTAATCGAGGAAAGGTACCCTTGCCTCGACCGAAAAGGTCATTGAGTTCCTATCTTCATAGCGCAATAGCACCGCCAATTCGGTCGCCACATCCTTTGCCAATCGTTTCTGCAGGTTACCATAGTCTCCTGTAAGGTCTTTAAAAGATGCAGCGCCGCCGGCAAAATGTTTCTTAACAAAATCCCTGCTGATAAGTTCGTACACATGAGTACCTTGCATCGCGGAATTAAGACGGCTTGCCGCCATCTGCAATTGAACCGGTAAGAAGTTATAGGCGGATACGGAAGCGCTCATGCCTGTCGATGCCATCATACGATACCATCCTGTTATTCCGGCGATTGCTACGCCTTCCGCAAGATACTGAGAAACATTCCCCGTAAGTAATAGGTTGAGTAAAAACGTTCCATAATATGGTTGATAACCTGCCAGCAGCTCATCCCCGCCCTGACCGTCCAATAGTACCTTGACCCCCCTCTCTCTAACCCGCTTCATTACGCACCATTGAGCATAAATGCTTGTTCCTGCGAAAGGCTCATCCTGATGTCTGACCAGTTCCGGCAGGTCTTCCCACAACTTTTCGCCATTCGGAAAAACGTAATTCCTCTCGGCGTTGGTTTTCTGAATCACCTCTTCAATGAATCTTCTTTCATCGATTCGCATATCTTCATGGCAGGCACTGAAGGTCTTCTGTCTGTCGCCCGCTATCAAAGGGCTGACCGAGTGACCATTAAACATAAGCCTGTTTGCCAGGCAAACAATTGAGGATGAGTCCAATCCGCCGCTCAAACAGGTACCTATGGGCACATCGCTGCGCAACCTCAACCCGATGGAGTCCTCCAACAACGAGGCCAGTTTCCCCGCATTTTTACGCGCGTCGTTATTTGAAACCTGTCCGATCTCCGTGTTGATATCAAGATTCCACCAGCGTTTAATAATAGTGTCACCTGAGATATCCACAGAAAGATAATATCCGGGATCAAGCTGCCTTATGCCCTTGAAAAAAGTGTCCGCCGAATAGCCCAGAAATCCCCACATCAGGTAGTTATAGGCCACTTCATCATTGACCTGCCTGCAAACAGCGGGATGCTGTAGTATCGCCTTAATCTCCGAGGCAAATATAAATACGCTGCTGTCAGCATAATAATAGAAGGGCTTGATCCCAAACCTGTCACGTGCGCAAAAGAGTCTCCTCTTATCACAATCCCACAGGGCGAAAGCCCACATGCCGTTGAACCTGTTCAGACATTCATATCCCCACTCATCGTAAGCCTCAAGTATCACCTCCGTATCGCTTTCGGTGACAAATTGATGGCCCCTCTGCTTTAACTCCTCTCTCAACTCAATGTAATTGAAGATCTCTCCGTTGTAGACTATCCAGCGCTTACCATTGAGGCTGCACATAGGCTGGTGCCCCGATGGCGACAGGTCTATAATAGACAACCGCCGGTGTCCAAAGGCCAGGTTGAAAACATCTGCGGCGACATCCATGTCATTCAAACGCTGATGGGGTGAAAAAGAGTAGCTGGCAGAATACACATCGGACGGCGTATCATTTCCGCCAGCCATAGCGCAATTCGCCTTTTGCATATTCAGCAGCACATAGCCCTCATCATCCGGCCCGCGGTGCTTCAGGCTGTCCGACATTCTGCGCAAAACATCGATGCCGATTGCCGTCCGGTTGAAATTAAGATAGCCTGTTATGCCGCACATCTGGCACCTTCACCTCTGCTTTGCATCATCTTCTTTCCCAGTTCTTCATACAATGCTATCAGCTTCCGGGACTCTTTTCCCCAGTTAAATATGCCGGCAGCACTTAGCACATTACGCTTCAGATATCGATACCTTTCATTATCCTCAAGCACCCAGTTGATTGCTGAGGCAATACACTCCGGGTCGTCAGGATTGCACGTTTTACCAACTTCGTAGTTTTCAACTACGGATTTCATGAATGGGAAATCGCTGCATACTACAGGCAGGCCGGCATTTATGTATTCAAACAATTTATTGGGGCTGCAGTAATAGTTATTCAGATCAACTTTAGTGAATAACACGACACCCAGGCTTGCGGACTCTATATATTGAATCAGCGAATCAGGCGAAACCGGACCGGTAAATTTGACCTTATCCGTCAGACTATGTTCTTTGACCAATTCTTTAAGTTTGCCTTCAGCAGTACCAAAGCCAATAAATACAATCACTCCCTGGCGTATGAATTTTGCAGATAATATCAAGTTCTCAAGACCGCGGCCAGCCACGTAACCACCAATGTATAGAATAATAGGCACGATATCCGGTACTGAAAGTGTATCACGGATGTTATCGTACGATAGCAATGATTTCTCCGTGGTTGTTAACGGATAATTGGCTATTACGAGAGGTAATCTTATTTTATATCTCTTTAACAACTCTTCCGCAATAAAGGAATTTACCGTTATCACGTTGTCAGCATGGCCAATTAATGCTCTCTCAATAATTTTACCCAGTAATCGACGAAGGAAACCAAGACTGGCTTGCTCAAGATATAGTTCGTGTGAATCATAGACCAGCGAACAACCGCGCAGTCTTTTTACAATATAGCCGATCGGCAATGTCCACAGATCATGGCAATGACACACATCCACACATTTATCTTTTAATAAAATCCAGCACTGGACATAGTAACGAACGATCCCAAAAGCCGAGTAGAATAATTGCATCCATTGAAATCGCCTTAGCTGGCTGATACCCGGCAATCTTATGATCTTAAATCCGTCTCTCTCCTCGGTAAGGTCGGGGCCGCCGTCTCTAAAAGCCAATATCTCCAGGGTATGACCGTTTGCGGCAAGTGAGCCCGCTTCACGAAGAACCCGTGAATCGTACCGGCAACTATTATCCAAAAAGAAATTAACCTTCATTTAACTATCCGGCCATGTTCTTTTTATATCACCGATCCACCGCTGACTACCTTCTCCCGGCCCGAGTCACCAGACCAAACAAGTACTTCACCTCAGCAACTCCCAATAGCTTTAAGGCAAAGGGAACTGCCAGAAATCCCAATAGCAGCAGTACTTTAATACTCGCGTTCATCCAAGTTATGCTATTCATCATAAACAGATAGGCCACAGCTATTATGACAGCGGTAACAAGGTACATAATGCCGTTCACGCCAAATCTATAGGGTACCCTATACAGCTTTTGCGATATTGTCATCAATAGAACAGCCAGCAGTAAGAACGAGAAGACCGCTGAAACAGCCGCACCGATCATGCCGAAAAGTGGTATCAACAGCCAGTTTAAAGACAGGTTAACCAGGGCAGCTACAATGCCGGTCCACGCCACGTGTATCGTTTTCTTGGCTATGCCGACCCCGATAGAAAAATAGCCCCCGAGAGTATATATTATGAGTCCGGCGGATATAAAAGGCACAACCACGTACGCCTCGAAGTATTGAGCCGTTGTAAAAACATACATTAGTTCCCTGGAGAAAAGCGATAAGCCCAGCAAAAGGATGCATGCCGCAACAGAGACATAATCAAAAACCCGTGCGAATGTCCGTTTGGCATCTTCGTCTTTATATGTGGAGTAGATAAAAGGCCCCCATGCAAGTTGAAAGCCCATGACCGCGACACCTATCACGGATGCTACTTTATAACCGATACCATAAATCCCCACTGCACTCAATCCCTGGTAATAATTTAAAAAATACCTGTCCGAATTCGTCATAATGAAGTAGCAGAAAGACAGCAGCAAATAAGGCAAGCCAAAGGATAGTATCAGCTTTAACCTACTCCATGAAAAAACCGGCGCATAACTGTCATAGGTCAGGAAGAATCCCACCAGGGCAAAGACAAACTGTGTTATCAGGGTTGCTATGTAGATCCCTACAATTCCCCTATTCATGATGACTACGAAAATAATAATCAACGCCGTTTGCAGCAGTAATGTTCCCAGCGCCAGAAAGACAGCGCGCATCGGCTGCAACCTGAACCGCAGCAGGTTAGCAAACGAAGATACCAGCACTATGAAAGGCACACAGGCCAATGCGACCAATAAAACAGTCGAATAATCACCACTGTGGAAAAGCAGCAAACTCAGATCATTTGAAAACATCATCAATCCTGCGATTACGATTACGGCGGTCAACATCAGATAAGCAATCCCCGTTGAGGCAATTTTTCTCTTATGGTCAGAAGAGCCTGTATCAACATAATATCGGCCTATACCGGTTTCTAACCCGGCGATCAGGAATAATGTCAGTAAGGCCGTAACAGTTGTGATGAGCTCGATAATCCCGTACTCATCCGGTGAGAATATTCTGGTGTAAATAGGCACCAGGATAATCCCGATGAAAGGCGAGGCGATCGCACTTAGAGAATAAAGCGCTGATTCCTTCAGCAATCTTGTCAATTTCGTTATCATCGTCTATGCCACTTCAAATCATCGGGGATATGTGATCCATATTTCATCGGCGGAGAAATCGAAGTATATCCTTGACCAGATAGAACTTCTCTTTCTTTAACACATCAACGGATATTTTATAGTGCTTCTGTGCAAAATCAGGATAATAATCATATTTCTTTATACCGCCTGGTTTCAACCAATTAAGAACCTGTTTAGTAACAGTTATATGATTGTGATAAGTCTCCACATATTTCCTGCCGGCTTTAGCTAATAATATTCGGCGTTGCTTATCAAGGATAATGCCCTTAAGTTCATTATATAAATTATCATGATTTATGTAGATGGCAGGACAATCACCGGGTATAAGCTCATAACCCGGCATGCTGCCGATCAGTACAACGTTACCGGTAGCCAGTGATTCCAGAGCCAGCAGAGCAACTGTTTGCGCATATAACTGGTCTACAACAATATCTGCATCAGATAGAATCTTAAGTACTTCATGATTGTCACAGTTTTCAATAAAGCGAAATTCGAATTCTATTCCCTCTCCCTTCAGCTTCTTCACCGCTTCAATTATTTGTTCCGTGCCTTTTATCGACCGGTTGGTTGGCGCATGAACAACCACGGGTATGTCTCTGGCCGGCACATTAAACTCATATCTCGACAGTATCAAGGGTATATTAATCCTCATATATGGACGCCTTAATAACTGAGATTGATTCCGCTGGGAAAGAATCAAATCACTGTATTTCTCGACAGCTTTAGCAATTCCGATTTTCCTGGTTAAATAACAAGATGTCCTTGAATCACAATCGTCACAGCAAGACTTATACAGGGTTCCTAATTCCAATGATTCAAATTCCTGTTCATACGCTGACCAGTGTCTTATGTCGCAGCCACAAAAAATAGTTACTATTTTCTTGCCGGCTAACTTTAAAATTGGATAGTCAATATGGCTTTCCGAAAAAAAAGAGCTGCCGTATATAAATATAAAAATATCGCAGCAGAATAAAGTTTTAATAAATTCTATACATAGAATTAAATGCTGAAACACCAGCGAAAAAAAACGATTAAGGGAACTGCCATGGAAACGCCCGATTTTCTCGGCAATTACCACGTCATATTGTTCATCGATAAAATAAGGATTTTTATCCAGGACAACCGTGTAGGTCAGAAAACCGAGCCTCTGGAAAGCCTTTGCATATGTAGCACTAATATTCGCTATTTCATTCAGGCCGATAAAAACCCGCTTTCGTTTGCCGCTAAAAGCAGGTTTAGAGATGTCGTCTCCCAAATTTACTCCTGTTTTTTCAGCCATACTTATGATCAGATTTCCTGCACTATCAGTATTAGCATCCGTGATTCATCAATACCATTTGTTACCGATGCTTACGAATATATTCGAAGGTACAAACCATGTATCACATGCCCTGCACATATTTAGCGAACTATAGTCATCCATTCTGTGCATATTGCGAATACCCTGGACTTTGGAATCAGTTGCGTACATATCGGTGATACTTTTGTATTTGATATTTCCAATGCACAGGGAATCATCGCTATCCGTAGTAATTCCCATGCAACACGGGAAACAATCGCCCGTAACATTTATCATCAACTGATTAAATACCTGCTCGCAGGGATATCTTCTCCCTGACCTCTTCTTAATCTTTATATTGTGAGATCGCTACGGTACCTCCGAAGTCACAAAATGGCCTGAGACTAATTGTGTCATTTGAATTTATTCTCTTTGACCAGAACGATTTAAAATCCACCATATCCCGCACATTATCATCAATATCGAGTATCTGTATTATAGTCTTAGGTTTATTGCTTCGCTTCGCTTTTAGAAAGCGCTCAATATTCGTGCACACTTGGTCAAAGGCGCCGATACCGCAGTGTTTTATATAGATATCACGGGAATGAAAATTAAGACTGATTGTAAGGCAATCCACGTTATTTGATATCAAAGCGTCCTGCTGCTCTTTAGTGAAATGAATACCATTTGTATTCAATGAAAGATAGGCTGATGGTAACTCGCGTTTAATCAAACGGATAGCCGGGATCAGGTCTCCATATAACATGGGTTCTCCCAATCCGACAGGCGATATTTCCCGAGGTTCAAATTTCGAAACACGAATTTGTTGAATTATATGTTCCAGCAATTTAAAGTCCATGTCTTGAATCTTTCTTATATTACGGTTTACCAGATCCCCACGTGGACAATATGTGCACACCGAGTTGCATCTGGTGGTTAATTCAATACTGATCGTGTGTGGATAATTGGCAAAGCTCACATAACGCCGCCTATCCAGATAATTGTAGGCACTATATAGTTTTTCGAGACCTGGAATGTTATTGACTATAGATCTATACCCCAAATAAAAGCTCCACCCGGTATTAATATGCACTACAAAATATATCGTGAGTAAGGCTTCCACTATAAGCAGGGTGCTTCAATAATACACACCTAATGGTCATTTAAATAGCGGAATTTTACGTCTGATTCAGCGATTTCAACATTACCGGCTATCCTGCATGGTATTCCCATAGCTATTGAATAAGGCGGTATGTCCTTATTTACCAGGGAACAGGCACCAATAACGCTATGATCTCCGATAGTAACACCTTTTGTTATCACAGTTTGTGGGCCAATATAGCAGTAATCACCTATAACTACAGGCGCATGTTCAATTTGTGCGATTCCTCCGGTCAATGCCCTCTTAACACTATCGTGCGTATATATCTGCACCCCGGAAGAAATATTACAGTGATCGCCAATAACCAGGGTTCCTGATCCATCAAGCAGTGTATAGGGTCCTATCCAGGCACCTTTACCGACCTTTACATCACCATAAACATAACTGCTATGATAGATGCTTGTACCTTCACCAAAGCCTAAATCATTTGCCCTTTCCCATCTATCAAAAAGTATCTCTTCAAAAGGAAAGTCACGATCCCATTTCTGTCGGAATTCCTTTCTCAGATTTTTATACAGCTGCCGCAGTTTTGTCAGTATTGCGCGCTCTGTTTGGTATTTTTCGCTCTCGGGTAACACTTTGAAAACCTCCGTCATTTCTTAACGGAAACATTATGTCTCGCTTTTTTAAACCACTGTATCGTCGATTTCAGTCCATCTTGCCAGGATGTGATCGGCTCAAATCCAATTAGTTCTTTGGCCAAAACAGTGCTGCCGACAAGTCTTCTTAAGTCTCCGGGTCTCTCTTCATCATGAATAACAGGTTTGCTGCATTGCAGGTGTTCAGTTATGAGTGCGACCAGACTGTTTATCGAAATCTCCTTCGATCTGGCTATATTTAATATTTTGCCCCTGGTTTTCAAACAGTTATACGCCTTAATTGCAGCTTCGGCTGTATCGGCAACATATATAAAATCCCTGGTCTGTTCGCCGTCTCCATGGACAATGGGACTATCACCGCCAAGAATGCGCTTGATGGTTACTGGAATTACTCCGGCATAGCTCCCTTCGTTTTGACGCGGCCCGTAGTTGTTGAACGGCCTTATAATGACGGCATCGATTCTAAACGATTTGCAGTATGAAAGGATCAGATGGTCGCAGGCAGCTTTGCTGGCGCCGTATGATGTCGTAGGATTAAGTGGATGTCCCTCATCCATCGGCGCATATTGACAATCCCCATATGCCTCCGAAGATGAAAAATGTACCAGTGTTTTATAGAAACCCTTGCGGGCCAGCTCACAGGCGCTAAGCGCCATGTCGACATTATGCCGATAAACCCAGCATGGCTCAATCAGAGATATCGGCAGGGGTATCACCGCCAGGTTAAAGACAACGTCAACGTCCTCATTTTTAACCAGCCTCTCCATCTTTTTCTGATCCGAGCAATCCATTTTTACAATCTTAAGCGACGGGAAATTCAATCTGGCATCCCGCAGATTTGATTCTTTCCCGAGGTAAAAGTTGTCTACGACAATGATATTTGACGGCTTCTCTTTAACCAAACGGTCCACCAGGTGGCTTCCGATGAAACCGGCGCCGCCTGTTACCAGCACCGACTTATTTTTCAAATTCATTATTTGAACGAGCTCCTCTCTATCTTCAAGGCGATCTCCAGCGTCCTGAGGCCGTCTTCGCCGCTGATCAAAGGTTCTTTCCCCTGTTCAACACATTCCAAGAAATGCTTCAACTCCAGTCGCAATGGCTCGCCTTTCTCAATCTTTGGTTCCATTTTCCAAGATGAATTAAAAATTGTCACGCTCTGTTCGATATAATCAGCGTAGGCTATTCCATCAGTTCCCGTTACAACCAGGCTTCTGACCTTATGCGGAGTAAACCAGTTAACCTCGATGGAGGCGGTCACCCGGCCAAAATCCAGAATCATGATGGCGCAATCGCCTTTTTTGTTTTTCACATTAATTGATTTTGCCAGTACCTCAACTGGTTCCCTGTTTGTTAAATACCTGGCAATATCTATGTCATGGGAAGCAACATCCATGGTGATCCCTATATCCTTTACCCTGGTTACGAAAGGTCCCACTCTTCTGGATGATAATACCACCAGGTCACCGAGTACTCCTTCACTAATAATCTGTACCAGTTTTTGCACTGCCGGATTAAACCTCTCAATATGCCCTACCATGAGAATTACATTGGCTTTCCTGGCCACATCGATGATCTTGTTTCCGCTCTCCATCGTATCAGCAATGGGCTTCTCCACCAGCATATTAACTCCATGTTCGGCAACATCTACCGCAACCACACTGTGCAACTTCGAGGGTACCGCTACGCTAACAGCGTCCAGCCCCTGTTCCAATAATTGCGCATATTTTTTAAAGGCCTTGGTTTGATATTTATCGGCTACCTCTTGAGCCTTCTTTATATCTATGTCGGCTATACCGACAAGGTCGGCGCCCAGCTCGTGATAAACCCTTGCATGGTGCCTGCCCATCACACCAGCGCCGATAACTCCTACTCTCATACGATTAACCTCGCGTACAATTACAGCTTATTGATCACCTTGGTATCTCGGGGCAGGTCTGTACATCTGGCCGGAACGCCAACCGCCAGAGTCCAGGGAGGCACGTTTTTAACGACAACGGCGCCGGCGGCCACCATACTCCCCTCCCCGATTTCTACGCCAGGCAATATGGTGGCGTTAGCACCCACTGATACGCCCCTGTTCAGTACAGGCCCGTTCATCTTCGTAATTTTCCTCATCGGAGGATATTTATCATTGCTGAGCACTGCATTGGGGCCGATGAATACAAAATCGGCGATCACCGAATTGGTAGGAATATAAACGTTGCTCTGAATGCTGACATTGTTTCCGATGTTGACATGTCCCTCAATTATCACATTACTGCCAATAAGAACGTTCTCTCCAATAACTGTCTTTTCTCTGATCAAAACACGATGTCCGCTACGAAAGTTTTTACCAATATTTACTTTACAATAGATAATGGTGCCGGACCTGATCAATGCATTTGCTTGAATAGTTGATCCAACAAATTTATGATCTTCAATTTTATGACCGTGTTTTTTTATCTCATTGAATATCTCGGCATCGGGATAACCGATGATCACGTCCTCCAGCAACCAGCAACTGTCATCGATCGTGTTTTTACCGTAAAGCCTGACAGTTTCGTGAATCATTTGCGTGCCCTTGACAGTGAAATTTCTCCTACCGCCTGATGCAGGTTTTCAATCACATAATCCTGTTCTTCATCGGTCATTTGCGGGTATAAGGGCAGAGCAATAGTCAGCTGCTCCGCTTGAAGAGAAACCGGGAAATCATTGTCTTTCAGCCCATACTTGTTACGATAATAACCTAACCTATGCACGGCCGAGGTCCCCTGTCTAGTGGCAATTCCTCTCTCAGCAAGCTTGGCCATTATTGCGTCCCGGATATTGCGTAATATGTCAATCTTATGCAGCGACATAAGATCATTCTCCTGATCGCGCACAATAACCACATAGGACTGGTAACTGTGCCTGTATCCCTCCGGTACATGTGGTATTTGCAGCCATTCAATATCCCCTAGGCCTTCGTTATACCTGGCGGCTTTCTCCGCCCTCCTGTCTATGATCCACTGCAGCTTCTTCATTTGCTCTATGCCTATAGCCGCTTGAATATCGGTTAGGCGATAGTTATAGCCTATACGGTCGTATTCGGGAAGCACACTGCTGTTTTTCTTGTGCCTCTCCAGATCGGAAACCGATGCTCCGTGATCTCTTAAACTGGAAACAAAACTGGAGATGTCCGGGCTGTTAGTGACAACCATGCCACCCTCTCCGGTGGTTATGAGCTTGCGAGGGTGAAAACTAAAGCAACCCGCATCGCCCATAGTCCCGGCATGATGGGGGCCGCAGTAGCTTCCCAGTGCACATGCGGCATCCTCAATAACAAGGAGATCATACCGTTTAGCCAATTCCATGATCCCACTCACATCGGCACACAGACCGAACAGGTGAACAGGCATGATTGCAGTCACCCTTGCCCCTTGATTTTTCTTGCGCGACAGGTACTTTTCCAGCCCGTCAACATCGATGTTGAAACTTTTGGGATCGATATCAATAAAAACCGGCTTTGCTCCTGTATATTCAATTGCGTTAGCAGATGCAACAAATGTAAACGAGGGAACAAGCACTTCATCACCGGGACCAATCCCCAATGAAACCAGTGCAAGATGGAGAGCCGTAGTACATGAACTCGATGCCTTTGCAAATTTCACGCCTGTAAATTTGCATACCATCGTCTCGAACTCAGCTACTTTAGCACCCTGCACTAACCAGCCTGATTCCAGCACCGCAGCTGTTGCTCGCTTTTCCTCTTCCCCAATATATGGCTTTGCTATCGGTATTTTCATCTCATTCAATTCTTAATACACAAATTATATCACTATGAATTAAGTGTGTTTTCATTTGATGGTGGACAATGTACTGAAAGCCCCCTAATACTATTTCGCCATCGATAACTCGATGCTCCTATTGTTCCGGCCTTCCCACTATAGCCTATGCTTCGCTTTTGTATCGCCGTACTAATCGCCTGCCGGTGGAGTCGAATTGCTCTCATACTCAAATATCTTGATACTGGGCTGGGACCTCGATCCCACAGGCACTTTTTGCTGCGAACTGTAAACGAGCTTGTAGTCCTTCAATTCGTCCAGCGGTACAGGGCTTTCACCGGGATCCTGGCCGGCTATAATGTAATTCTTTCCCGCATTTTCTTTGATAAACTGCTCTGCCGCTGAATATGAGTTGAATTTTCGGCTATCGATGATCTCTTTATACTGTCCTCCATCCTGAGCCGTGAACTCATCGTACGCAATAACATCAACGCTCCCCGGCGCCACAGCCTTCCCGTCGAAATTATATAACCTGCTGACCATGCTGCGGTAATACTCCGGGTAAAAACGGATCGACGGCACATACTGGTTATTCTGTTTGGTTAAGAACATATCGTAATAGTGCGAGTAATCCGAGCCGCTCAAGGAGGCCAGCGCATGGAATTTGCCGTCATAGGCGGCTATCTGGTCATCAACGATCACATAACGTGAACCATATGCGTCTATTACCCGCTCAGCCGACGGGGCATCCTGGGAAGTAAAGAAATAAGCCGATCCGAGATGACCAGTCCCCGGGTTGGTGGCCGGTGGCCGCTGACCTATCCTGGCGATCCAGTAGCCGTAATCCCACCAGGCCATAATCCCGTAGGCGCCGGAAGGGTATTCGAATCCTCCCTGCCGGTTAACGGGTTTATATAATCCGTAGTAAGTATCTGCATCGCCAAACGGTTCAGGGGTTTCTGTCCTCAGCCAGTCCACGGCCTCGCACCACGCATTTGAAGGGGCGAACAAAGGCCGCGTGGCCAGGTCGACTGAGGGCTTCTGCCCATCGGGCATCGGCCCGATATTGGGGTAATACACCAGCAGCACTAACAGAGCCAGTACCGCTGCGATTGCGAAGTTGCCCTGCATGGAGGTCCGCTTCGCCGACCTCGACTGCTGCGCCTGCTTTGCCGCACGTTTCTTTCCCCTGGCCGCGGTTCTCATAGTTGCTGCTGCCGCCGTTGACGCGTATTTCTTCCTGATTAGCGCGTCAAGCGGTACCCAGCAGAGATAGCCCGTCAGCAGCGCGACGTTGACCGCGAAATAATAGGCGAAACGCCGCATGGACAGCGCCGATAGTAAAATAATGATGCTCCATACCAGCAGCAGTGTCCTGTCCGCCCGGCCACTTTTTATCACCTGGTAGAACAGAACCGCTATACATACAAGGCTTAAGAAAAAGGCCAGCATATAGTTGCCCAGGGCCACTGCAAAGGTGAAATTACCCTGCTGAATGAGGAGAGGCTGCATCTCCATTACGGTCGTCCCCACGGGCCAGATGAAAATGTTGGCCATGCTGCCTGCCATCAATTGAAATATCAACGGGCTTACCAGCGCCAGTAACGCCACGCCCAGCACAGCCAGTCCCGCAATCACAACAGGATAATAAAGCGGTTTCAATCCCCTGCCGTTCATCCATCTGGAGATAAGAGGCAACAGCACGGACAACAGCAACCCCATAGCGAGTCCCACCACCGTCATCGTGCTCTTGATCCACGGCAGGTACATAATCAACCCCACCCCGAAAAGACAGGCGCCCAGGACGCCCAGATAATCGACAGCCCAACCGTGCAAATGGTCGATAATGGCCTGCGCCACGATAAATATAAAAATGATCAGGGCGAACATCAGAGCGCCGGACCAGGTCAACATGTACAATCCCATAAAAATTCCTGCCAGGGCGCTGAACGTCACCATTTTCCCGATGCCGCCCCAGCCAGCCTTTGTCAGCACGCCTATACTCCTTTCCCGGCTCACTCGCACGGCCAGGAAAACAAACAGCATGATGGCTGTGGAGAACATTACCTCGGCGATATGATGGTCGGTATAGCCCAGCAGCGACCTGTTGAGGAACTCCCCTGGCATGATGGCCAGCAATCCGGCGGACATCAGCCCCAGCCACCTGCTGCCCAGCAGTACGCCGATAAAGAACACGGCCAGTATGGTCAACACCGCCAGCACAGGCGGAATATACACCGATATTACGTCCACAGTATGCTGATCGGCATTTCCCAGGCTGAGAAGCCATATGATACCGCCCATGAAATAAGCGAAGAAATCAGGCTGTAACCCGGTCAGCACGCCCCCGGGATAGAGTAGATAGGGATCGAATTGCGTGAGCTGCGGGAAGTGTTTCATCAGGTTATCTACCAGGCGCATGTAGTAATAGGCGTCCACACCCGTCATCTTCACCCAATCCCCGACAAACACCTGATCATAGGGGAGCGCAATCCTCAGCCAGAGCGCCAACATTACAATAGTCAGAAGGAGTACTATCACGATGGCCCAGGACCATATTTTATTAAACGTCATATATCTGACCTTGAGATAGATTATAGCGTTAAGGTTCCGGCAATAGCAACGAGTTTGCCGCAAGGGTATACTTTGACATCGCGCGATTTAAACTATATCCTTTATGCCAATTGAATATTTGAAGCAGGGCGCCCGCGGGTGACCGCAGGCTTAAACGGAATGCAAACCGGCGCAATACCGGTACAGTCCCGCCTACTGTGAAAGTCAGAACGCCACCCTGCTGAAAAGCTGCCTCCGCGGAGTAAGGAGGCGGGATTTGTTATTTGTTAACGATCCCCCTGCCCGCGGGAGCAGGGGTTTTTTGTTATCTACGGAGGTTAAGTATGAAAACTGCACGGCGAAAATTATCGATCTACACGGCGCTGGCCGCTCTCCTGTTTATATGCGCGTGCGTTGCCCCGTCCATGCCGGCGGAGATGAGAGACGACTCCGGCAATCCCATAACAACTGCGCCGCCCGCAGAGCGCATAATATCGCTGGCCCCGGCCAACACCGAGATAGTCTACGCCCTGGGGCTGCAAGACAGGCTGGTGGGCGTGACGGAGTTCTGCAACTATCCGCCTGCCGCCAGGGACAAGGCCAAAGTGGGGGGATTCAGCACGGTGGACATCGAGAGAGCGGTGGGGCTCAAGCCCGACCTGGTGCTCGCAACCGAAATCCATAACAAAAGCGTTACACCGCAGCTACAGAAGATGGGCTTCCGTGTTATTACTATTTCTCCCAAAACGGTGGAGAGCGTCATCAAAGATATCACTCTTACCGGCAGGCTGGCCGGCGCCGATCAGGCCGCCGCAACGCTGACCGCCGGACTGCAAAAACGCGTGGATGCTGTTACAGCAGTGACCGCAGGACTGGCGCCCGACCTGCGCCCGCGTACGTTGCTCATCATCTGGAATGATCCGCTGATGGTGGCGAGCAAATCCACTCTCATCGACGACATCATAGGGCTGGCGGGAGGGACTAATATAGCCACGGAAATCAACGGCTTCGCCTCCATGAACTTTGAGTCAATCATCAGCGCCGACCCACAGGTCATCATCGTGCCGACCAGCATGGATAACGAGGGCGATCCATTGTGGAACTTCATTACCACCGACCCGCGCATGAGCAATACTTCCGCAGTCAAGAACGGCCGGGTCTATAAGATCGAGGGGGACCTGATATATCGCCACAGCCCCCGCTGCATATCGGCCCTGGAACAAACCGCATCCTTCCTGCACCCGGACCTCTTCAGCAAGTCTACGCAATAAATCACCTCCGCGAAAAAGAAACATCGAGATGGACGCAGCCTTAAAAACTGAATTGGACCTGCACCGCGCCAGAGTACGCCGCGGGCGGTTAATTTTAATTCTGTCGGCCCTGATACTGGCCTCGGTAGGCCTGTGGGCCATCACAGCCGGCAGCACGGCTATACCCATACATGATATCTTCGCTATTTTGCAGGCAAGGATATTTACGCCCGATCAAGCCGATGCCTATTCGGCCGTCTATAATACGATTATCTGGGACATCCGGCTGCCGCGCATCATCATGGCCGGCCTTACCGGAGCTGCGCTGGCAGTTGCGGGCGCGGCCTACCAGGGCATGTTCCGCAACCCGCTGGCCGATCCCTATCTCACAGGCATCTCGCAGGGTGCGGCGCTGGGAGCCGTCGCCGGCTTTTTGCTTCCGGCTGCCGTGCCGGCTGCCCTGGTGCCCGTACTGGCCTTCCTGGGCGCCATACTCAGCGTGGCGGCGGTCTACTCCATAGCAAGGACGGGCCGTACGCTGCCCGTTACTACACTCATACTGGGCGGTGTAGCAGTAGGGGCGTTTTTGGCCTCGATTACTTCCTATCTCATCATTATCTCGAATGACAAGGTGCACGGCATTGTTTTCTGGCTGCTGGGCACCTTCGCCCTGGCTGACTGGTGGCGGGTGGGAGTTATGATACCCTATGTATTCGCCGGCGCGGCCGTACTGCTGCTGATGGCACGTCCGCTCAACGTGATGCAGTTGGACGAGGAGCAGGCCGAACAACTGGGTATCAATGTCGAGCGCACCAAGCTGATTATTCTGGTGGCGGCCACGCTGACAACGGCCGCAGCCGTATGTTTCTGCGGCGCCATCGGTTTCGTGGGCATCATTATCCCCCACGCCGTGAGGATGACCTGCGGGCCGGACTACCGCCTGCTCCTTCCCATGTCCCTGCTGGGGGGCGCGGCTTTCCTGATACTGGCGGACACGGCCGCCAGGACTATCATGGCCCCGGCCGAGATACCCGTCGGCATCATCACCGCCATCATCGGCGCGCCCTTCTTCCTCTACCTGCTGAATCAGAAGAAAAAGGCGGTGTTCTGATGCCGGTCATCTCCCTCATAAAAGCAGGCTTCAGATACGGGGAAAGGACGGCCCTTCACGATATCACATTGCAGACGCGGCCCGGTGAGTTCTTAACGGTGATCGGACCGAACGGCTCCGGCAAGAGCACGCTGCTCAAGGGCATGTGCGGACTGCTGAGGCCGTTCGAAGGTTCGATCAACCTGGACGGACGGCCGATGGGCAGCTATAGCCGCACATATATCTCCCGCAATA
Organism: uncultured Dehalococcoidales bacterium; assembly: GCA_964448985.1. GTDB lineage: Bacteria > Chloroflexota > Dehalococcoidia > GIF9 > UBA5629 > CAIMUM01. Next base: position 7,910 of record CAYVBI010000004.1, on the reverse strand, counting down.
TAGCCCTGATGCCGCAGAGCGCTTTCCTGCCCGAGCTTTTCACGGCCATGGAGATCGTGCTGATGGGACGCACACCGCACCTGGGCCTGCTCAGGTACGAGGGCAGCAGCGATATCCTGGCCGTAGCCAACGCCATGGAGGCCACTGAGACCACCCGGCTGGCCGGCCGGCGCATTAACCAGCTGTCCGGCGGTGAGCGGCAGCGGGTGCTGATTGCCCGCTCTCTGGCACAGGAGGCCGGGATACTGCTGCTGGACGAGCCCACGGCCAACCTGGATATCAATTATCAGGCAGGCATACTGGATTTTCTTAAAAAGCTCTGCCGGGACAAGGGGCTGACCATTATCTCAGCCCTCCATGACGTCAACCTGGCCTCGCAGTTCGGCGACCGGATTATTGTGCTCAAGGACGCCGCTATGTATAAAGAGGGCGGGCCGCATGATGTTATTGACACATCCACACTCAAAGAGGCTTTCGGTGTCGACGTCGCCGTCTATGCTCACCCGGTCAACGGACTGCCCACGGCGCTGGTAACGTCAGCGAACAAAGTGGAGGGCCGATAGTGGAGCTTTCGGGCCTGTATATACTGTGCGGGGCGCTGCTGCTGGATGCGCTAATGGGAGAAGCCCCCAATCGCTGGCATCCCGTGGCCTGGCTTGGCAAACTCATCTCCCTGGAGCTGAAATTCGAGCCGCCTGCGGGGCCGCGGCGGCAATTAGTTTACGGGGCCGTCATAGTCGTTGCGACCTGTATCGCCGTAATCGTGCCGCTCTACTTCGCTTTAGCATTCCTGCTCAGCCTCAATCCGGTCATCTATATAGTTGTTTCAGCCTATCTGTTCAAGAACACCTTCGCCCTGAGAGGACTGTGGCAGGCCGTGCAAGACGTCAAGCTGTGTCTGAAACGCAATGATGCGGCAGAGGCCAGGCTGAAGGCAACGGCGCTGGTCAGCCGGGACACCTCCGGCTTAACGGGAGAACAACTTATGTCGGCGTCCGTCGAGTCCTGCGCGGAAAACCTCTGCGACAGCTTTATAGCGCCGCTTTTCTATTTCGCCGTCCTGGGCCTACCGGGGGCCATGATATATCGTATCGTAAATACCTTCGATGCCATGATCGGATACCACGGCCGCTGGGAATACACGGGCAAATTCGCAGCCCGCCTGGATGACGCTCTCAATTTCATTCCATCCCGTTTGAGCGCGCTGCTGATCGTAATCGCGTCCGGCGTTTGCCGGGCTGACGTCAACGGAAGCTGGCGTACCATGTTGAAACAGCACGGGAGGACCGCCAGCCCCAATGCAGGCTGGACCATGTGCTCCATGGCCGGCTCATTGGGCATCGAGCTTGAAAAAAGCGGCGAATACACGCTGACAGGCGGCAGAGACGCCCTGTCGAGCGCCGTGGTGTCGCAGGCACAGGCCGTGATGCTGACATCCGCGGGTATGTGGGTAATAATGATCGCTGCAGTGGAGGCGCTGGTTGGCCTTGCGCGTTAATCCCCATATCAACAGCCTGCCTCCCATCGAACATGGAGGAGCGGGCTACGCCGGGCTGAAAGAAACCGCCGGCGTGCTGGACTTCAGCACCTGCTGCAATCCCTATGGTCCGCCGCGGGAAGTATATCGCGCCCTGCGTGTAACGAATATCACAGACTATCCAGATCCTGGTTCAGGCGAACTGGTGGCATCCCTGGCCGGCAACCTGGAAATAGCCGCCGACAGGGTAATAGCCGGCAGCGGCTCGACCGAGATCATCAGGCTGGCCGCTCTGGCCTATCTGGCAACGGGCGATACGGTTATCATAGTTTCGCCGACTTACGGCGAATACGAGTTGGCCGGCAGTATCGCCGGGGCCACCATCGTCAAATATATACTGCCCGAGGACCGGGACTTCCGATTGCGCCTGGATGATTTCGCTTCCTTCGCACAGCCGCACAATCCCGTGGCTGTCTTCCTGTGCAATCCCAACAATCCCACCGGGCAACTGCTCCCGCGGGAGGACCTGCGCAGGTTTGTGAAAGGCTTCCCCGATACACTGATAATACTGGACGAGGCGTACATGGCGTTTACCGGGAAAACCTCCGGTGAGCGCGACCTTGCAGATGAGCCCAACGTTTTAATCGTCCGGTCCATGACCAAGGACTTCGCCCTGGCCGGCCTGCGTCTGGGATACGGTCTGGCCTGCCCGGCCATCATCCGCAGTCTGGAAAAGGTGCGTCCGCCGTGGAACGTAAACTCACCGGCCCAGCGTGCGGGCATAGCGGCCATGGGCTGTGGCGATTATGTCCGGCAGTGCAACGACCGGATGCATAAATCCAGGGCTTACCTGACAGGCCGGCTATTCAAGACCGGATACAGGACGATCCCCACCGACACGCACTTTTTCCTGGTCAGGGTTGGAGACGCCGCCGGTTTTAAAAGCAGTCTGCTCGCAAGGGGATTCCTGGTACGTGACTGCTCGTCCTTCGGACTGCCGGCCTACGTGCGCATATCACCGCGCCGGATGGAGGACTGCAGAAAGCTGGCTCAGGCTATTTCAGCGATGGCATAGAAAGTGGACTGACGCCCATGCTGTACAATATTACTTGCGGAGGACCTCATGGCAGAACAGGATTTTAAAGGGCTGGTACAGGTTTACACGGGCGATGGCAAAGGCAAGACCACCGCTGCGCTGGGACAGGCGTTGCGGGCCTGTGCGCAGGGCCTGAAGGTGATCTTCATCCAGTTCCTTAAAACGCAGCTCGGGGGAGAGCATTTCTTTGCCGATAAGTACAGACCCTTCGAGATCGTCCAGTTCGGCAAAGGCGACATTTTCAAGAAGGGAGAAGAGCAACTGCTGGCTGAGACGCGGCAGGCCTACGATTATGCGGTGAACGCCCTGAGCGGGGGAAAGTACGACATGGTGGTGCTGGATGAGATATTCATCGCTCACTGGCGGGGGATGATCAGCCTGGCGCAGATAGTGGACCTGATAAAAATGAAGCCGTCCAACGTGGAGCTTATACTCACAGGACGCAAGGCGCCGCAGGAGGTGATCAAGAAGGCCGACCTGGTGACCGAGATGCTCATGATCAAGCACCCCTTTTCGGAAGGTGTACATCAGCGCAAGGGAATCGAGTATTAAAGCATGGATAAAGCACAAAAGCTTGAGCATCTTATAAGCCGTGTAGGGCACCCCGACTCTTCGTTCCGGGAAGCCGCCAGACGCAGGTTGAACAGTCTGACCAAGCCGCGCGGCAGCCTGGGAGCGATGGAGGACCTGGCCATACAGATTGCCGGCATACGCGGAGAGGTGATCCCGCGCATCAAGGACAAGGTAATCATCACCATGGCAGCCGATCACGGGGTGGTCGCCCGCGGCGTCAGCCTCTATCCGCAGGAGGTTACCTGCCAGATGGCCCTCAACTTCGCAGCGGGGGGCGCCGCTATCAACGTACTGTCCCGCATGGTCGGGGCACGCGTGGTGATCGTGGACATGGGAGTGAAAGGCGGGCTGCCGTCATATGAAAAAATCATCTGTAAAATGATCGATTTCGGCACGGGTGACATGAGCGCCGGCCCGGCCATGAGCCGGGAACAGGCTATGGACAGCCTTCTGGCAGGATCGGAGATCCTTGAAAACGAGCTGGCTGCGGGCCTTGACATACTGGGCACCGGCGACATGGGTATCGGAAATACCACCTCTGCCAGCGCCATCACGGCGGCCATGACGGGCTTAGCGGTACGCGATGTGACGGGACGCGGCACCGGCATCGGTGATGAGCAGTTGGAACACAAGGTCAAGGTCATCGAGCAGGCCCTGGCGGTCAATAAACCGGACCCCGGCGATGCAATCGGAGTGCTGGAGAAGGTGGGAGGCTTCGAGATAGGGGGGCTGGCCGGCGTTATGATAGCGGGGGCGGCCAACCGCATACCGGTGGTTATCGACGGTTTTATCTCCGGCGCTGCGGCCCTGATAGCGGCTGGCATCTGCCCTCAGATTAAAAATCACCTGATAGCCGCACACCTCTCGGCGGAGAGGGGACACGCCGCCTGCCTGAAACACCTGGGGCTGCGTCCGCTGCTGGAGCTCGACCTGCGCCTGGGTGAAGGCACTGGGGCGGCGCTGGGCATATTTTTAGCGGAGTGTTCGATCAGCCTGATGCGCGACATGTCCACCTTCGAGGGGGCCGGCGTGTCCGATATCCCCGGGGGAGGTGTATCCTGAGCTTCCTGACCGTGCTTCGGTTCCTGACCATACTGCCGGCGCCGGCATTGGATAGCGGCGCGGGCAAGACACGGCTGGCGGCGCCGCCCGCCGAACAGCGCAGCGAACATACAGCGACCGATATGAAGACCGTGCTCATCATACCCGAGGCGCCCGGCAAAGATGAGGAGATACGGCTGATCGGACGTTCCACAGTGTATTTCCCCCTGGTCGGACTGATCATCGGGCTGCTGCTCGCCCTGCTCTATATCGTGTTCCGCGCGGCCTTGCCTGCGGCGGTGAACTCCGTCCTGCTGATAGCCGCGCTGGCCGTCATCACGGGAGCACATCACATCGACGGCCTGATGGATACCTGTGACGCCCTCGTAGCAAGCAAGAGCAGTGCACAGAGGCTGGAGATCATGACGGACACGCGGGTGGGCGCCTTCGGCATCACAGCCGCCATCCTCCTGCTGCTTACCAAGTACATATGCCTTTCTGCGGTTATAAGCGTGTATGCCTTGCTGACCTTCCCCATCCTCAGCCGATGGGCCATCACTGGCCTGGTGTTGCTCTTCCCGGCCGCCAAGGAGAGCGGCTCCTTCAATGCGCTCAAGAGCGGCGCCGACTGGAGCGGCTTTATCGGCGCAACGATCATAGCACTTGCCGTGACTATTGTGATGAACGGCCTGATCATCGGCCCGCTGATCATGTTAGGACTTTTCGGTCTGCTGTACTGTCTGGGCGTGCTCTTCAGCCGCCTCTTCGGCGGCCTGACGGGTGACTGCTGCGGCGCGCTCATCGAGGCAGGTGAGGTGGTCAGCTTGATCTTAAGCATGGCCTTTGTGCGCCTGCTGCCCTACATCTCCGGCTTCAACCTGTTGAAAATCCCCTTTCCGTTTTGATTGGTTATGACCGCGGATAAGAGAATCGTACTGATACTGGGAGGGGCGCGCAGCGGCAAGAGCTCGTACGCCCAGCAGATGGCCGCGGACAGGGGCGGCAGGGTGCTCTTCTGCGCAACGGCCCAGCCGCTTGATGAGGAGATGCGGGAGCGTATACAGGCGCACAGGCGGTCGCGCCCGCCCGGCTGGGACACGCTGGAGGTTAAAGACAACCTGGCGGCAGCTCTCGCAGATGAAGCCGGAAGGTACGACACGGTCATAGTAGACTGCATAACATTGCTGACCGCCAACTGCATGGGTAAGGCTATTGATTATGCGGCGGCTGAAAAGTCAGTCGATGCCGAGGTCGACAATCTCATCGGCCTGATACAGCGATCACGCTGTAGTTTCATATTGGTCTCCAACGAGGTCGGCAGCGGCATTGTGCCAGACAACGCTTTAGCGCGGCAATACCGCGACGCCCTGGGCAAGGCCAACCAGCGCCTGGCCGGGGCGGCCGACGAAGTCATCCTCTTGACGGCAGGCCTGCCGTTGAAGCTGAAATAACGCTCCCCTTAATAATCTTTTAACAATCTTCATTCATAATCTTTAGTACAGTCGGCTTTCCTGTCAGCGTACGCGATGGTGTCGACAACGATATGAATTGTCATTATAATACAGTTATAAAAACTCCCGGCCATACGGATTAAGATCGAGTGAACAGCTACAGGCATATTCTTACCGCAACCTTCAGGTTCCTGTCTGTGTGCCTTATTTTGATCTGCCTTAATGCCGGCTTATTTTACGGCAGGGCGGATGCGGCGCCGCCTGTTATCACAAACTCACCACCCTCTGGAGTTGTGGGCACACTCTACAACTTCAGCTTCTCGGCCACCTGCAACGGCACGACCTGCTCGGCCCCGGTGTGGTCAATCTCGGGCAGTATACCACCTGGACTATTTACCTCAGATAGAACAATCGCGGGCAATCCGACAACACCAGGATCATACCCTATCACAGTTACAGTAAACGATCCCTCAGGTAGTACAACAACACCATTCATCATCACAATCACTGTACCCGCCCTGACCTTCTCCACCACCAGCATATCTTCCGCAGCAGTGGGGGCGGCCTATTCGGCCACCATTGTAGCTACGGGAGGCACAGGCACCATCAGCTATGCGCTCACCAGCGGCTCGCTGCCGTCCGGGCTTACTTTTAACAACGGCCAGATATCGGGCACGCCTGCGCGCGGCACGGCAGGCGGTTACTCGTTCACCGTCACGGCCACGGCGGGAACCACCACGGCACAGGAGAGCTTCTCCCTGACCGTGGAGAAGGGCAGCTACGACGTGACCGTGAGCGTATCCTCAGATCTGGAGGAGGGACAGACCCGCGTCTATGTGGACAACGTGCCCCGGGCTACGCTGCGGGGAGGCGAATCTTACAAGCTGACCAAGCTCGATCCCGATACTTCATCGACGGTAGCGGTGGACAATATTGTGACGCCTTCAGGACGGACCGATATCCAATATAGGGCGGAATCCAGCTCAGCCACCGTCAGCGCGGGAGTCAGCCAGTTGCTGTTTACCTACTATCCCGAATACGATATCGATATCACCAGCAGTCCCGTCGGCATAACGTCGGTGAGCGGGTCCGGCTGGCACCGCGTAGGCAAACCGCTCAATATCAGCGCGCCGCAGGAAGTGGCCAAGGACGCCGAATCTCAGTACAGGTTTGCCTACTGGCTGACGCCGACAGGTGAAAAAAACAGCTCGCCCACGCTCAACACCGTGGTTGAATCAGCCGGCAAGTACATAGCGACCTACGACCTTTATTACAGGCTGACCGTGGACTCAAAATACGGCAACACCACGGGAGGCGGATGGCAAAAAGCAGGCAGCATCGCCAAATGGAGTGTAGCCCCGGAAGAGGTGGCCATGCCCGGCATCGCCGGCTTCTTCGGCGGCAAGTTCAGGGCGCTGCTTACCTCGGGGTCCGCGCTTATAGAGGGGCCCAAGACCGTCTCCGTGCAGTGGGACCCCGACTACTCGACGCCGGCAGTTACCATACCTATCACCGTACTGGTGATCGCCGGACTTATCTATGGCATCTATGCCCTGACCCGCCGCGACCGCATACCTCAGCCTGTCAATCCCTGGGCTACGCAGGTACAACAACAACCGCCGCCACCTCCACCGCCTCCGCCTCCGGTCTATTACCCGCCTTATCCCCCCATGCCTCCACCACCTCTGCAGCCACCGCTGGCCGCTATACCTCCGCAGACGACGGTGGTCATGATCGGCGAAGGGCTCAAGAGGCCGCAGAACACACGTGAGCAGCTCATGGAGAAATTCGGCGAATTGCTACAGAAATACGAGGAAGAGCTGTCCCAGGGACGTGAGCTGCCGTCGCCGTCGATGCAGGAGTTGCCCGAGATGGCCACTATGATCGATAAGAAGGAGCTGTCCGCGCCTGATTATGCGGGCGCCATCGACTCCACGGCTGAGAGAGACTCAACCGTAGAGGAGTGCGGCTCGACCTCCAAGAAGCTTTTACGCTCAGTCGTCACACAATGGAAGAACGCCGCCATCAAGCCCATCGCGGTGATACCGGGCGACAAAAAGAGCGCAGCGATGGCGGGTGGACGGACGGTCACCTGGACGCGCGAATCATATAACGAATGGGAGCTCCATATCTGCAAGCTGCCGCTGGGACACAAGGGCATGCACAAGGGCGTCACCGAGATCGTCTACAGCGTGCTCGATTCCATCAGCGAGGACCGCAACTACGGGCCGAAACAGCCGCTGAAACCCCCCATTCCGCATTACACCGACGG